>JAAZIW010000227.1 GCA_012800665.1 Rikenellaceae bacterium | reverse complement strand
TCGTGCGCAACAAGGCCTTGCTTTCGCTCAAAGATTTCAATTTATACGAAAGGATGGCTGAGTTGGCCGAAGCGGGTATTTGCTCGTTCAAGATAGAAGGCCGGCTCAAAAACGCATCTTATGTGCGCAACATTACGCGCCTGTATTCTCTTGCCCTTGATGATTTGGTTGCCGCAAATCCTTTAAAATATCGCAGAGCATCCTTCGGGCAGGTTTCGGGAGGCTTTTCTCCTGACCCGCTCAAGACTTTCAACCGCGGCTATACAGAACTTTATATAAATGGCAAGCGAGGCAAATGGTCATCGATGGATGCCCCAAGCAATTTGGGGACTATTGTAGGCACAGTGGCAAAGTTAAAGCGCAAGCGGGATGGAATGGAGATTGTTTTGAAGGCGGATGCAAGCAGTAGTGGTGCGAACGGCTCTCGAGGAGGCACCGAGCTCCACAACGGCGACGGCTTTGCGTTTATAAACGATTCTGCAATAGTTGGTTTTAGGGGAGATGTATGCGAATGGCCGCGCATTCTTTGCAAGCCGGTGGATGACCTGCGCGAAGGCACTAAACTCTATCGCAATGCAGATGCGGCTTTTGAACGGGAGTTGGAAAAGAATCTTCCAAAGCGCGAAATAAAGGTTGAATTGAGAGTAGCAGTACATGGCAGATGGAATATAGAAATCACAGCTGAATCCGAGGACGGAAGAAAACTTTTATGCCCGTTTAAAGCTGAAGCGGATACTGCAGAAAACCGCGAGCGAGCTGCATCAATGCTGCGTGAACAACTCTCAAAAAGAGCAGGGCATTATAATTTCGATTTGGTTTCTTTGGAGGCCGACACTCTGCCCTTTCTCAGCGTTGCCACAATCAATTCTATGAGGCGGCTCGTAGCGGAAGACCTTGATGCGATGCCCCGCGGAACAATTCCGATGTTGAATGTCAGGGAGGCAACTGCGCTGGCTAACGAAGTGGCTGTCAGCAAGAATAAAGTTGTTGCCGAGCCATTGATGCGCAGCCGCTATTGCATAAAATACGAATTAGGAATGTGTCCGATACATCAAGGCGCCAGAGACAGCGGTCCGCTTTTCTTGTTTAACAACGGACGCCGCCTCGCCCTCAAATTCGATTGCAAGCGCTGCGAAATGTCCGTTTGGGCGGAAGAATAAAAAATCATATCAACTTTTATGAAAAAACGACTGACTGTTATTTTGAGTGCAATATTTGCCGCAACGGTTTTTCTGCAGGCGGGAGTTCCGCAGAAAAAGTCGGTTGACGAATTTCTTAGGATGTCGAATACCGACACAACCTTCTGCGAGCTGACCGGAGTTGTAAGCCGTATTCGCAATCATGAGCGCAGCCGCCTTTTCATCGATGACGGAACCGGTTCGGCATTGATTTACGGGCTTAGGGATGCAAAGGGGCAAGGAGTGCTTGCGCTGGATATTCGGAAGGGAGACACTCTGACTGTCTGGGGAAGACGCTTCCTCTATGACGGAAGAGTTATAGAGATGAAGAATGCCCTGTATGTACGGCACAGCTATGGGCCTGACCATAACAATGTCCCTAAGGAAGATGAACTTGACAGAGAGCCCACATTCCGAGGCAAAGGCCCGCAAGAATTCAGCAAATGGGTTTCGGCACATCTTAAATACCCGAAAGAAGCCAGGGATGCCTATTCCGACGGAATGGTATTGGTGAAATTCGTAGTGGGCCGTAACGGCGGTGTTCAAGAAGTGGAGATTTTAAAAGGCTCACACCCTGCACTTAATGAAGAAGCCCTGCGCGTAGTGCGGAAATCTCCCAAATGGAAGCCGGGAATGGTGGACGGGCACAGCGTAAGGAAGGAGTTCAAACTTCCTATATATTTTTCAAGCGATTTTTAATCCACTTCAAAAGTAATATCCACATCGCCGAAATGACCGGTGTCGGAGCCGCATTTGCGGAGATAGTCCAAACTGATAGGACCCCGCCAAACTATGTCGTCCTGTGAATGAAACGGCAAATCCACGTCTATCCCGTAAGACCTGGATTTTATCATCACCTTTGCCTGGCACTTCCAACTTGTGCGGGTACCTCCATCGCTCTCGATAATCAGCAAGGCTATCTGCTTAAGCTCGTCGGTAAAGCCGGAAAGCAGCAATGCGTTAAATGGAACTTTCTTGCCTTTCTGGCGGCGTTTTACCACGACCATCAGGTCGGTTACTTGGGGAATATAGCTCTGAATATCATCTATGTTCGAAGCGGGAATCAGAGAGAGAGCCCCGCATTTTATAAAGAATTCACTGGCTCCTGCAAACCATGTGTCGTAATGGCGGTGCATGGTAAAATCTTTCATATAGAGATTATGTAATTCCGGAGATTCACCATTGCTGTTAGCTGATTTACCTGCCGGTGAAACGGGAGAGGATGAGCTGGCGGACGGAGAGACGGAAGAGGATGAATCGTCGGTCGGTGAGATGTGAGAGGATGTGCCGCCTGGCAAATGTGCAGTGCTTGAAGCCCTGCACCCGCCAATACCTTTCGTGATAAAAAGTTGCATGGGAGTAAAGTCGCTGTCATCGTTGGTGTTTACTACCCAGACGGGGCGTTTCGAGGCAAGCTCTTCATCTATCAGCACCGAATTATCCATATCGTAATTGCTTTCGGCGCCATAGCCCGGGTTGAATGTGATTAGCGGAACTTGCTTACCGTCCCACTCCTCGGAATAGGGCCAATAAATTTGAATTCCGGATGCCGAAAGTTCATCGAGATATTCCTGCACATCCTTTTCCCCGGCTTTTGTGGCGATATAAGATGCCAAATAATCGGAAATCATATCTCTAAGCGGAAGAGAATAGCGGGCTTTTGCTGCGCTGCGGGTATCAGGGTCATCCCCTACTCCGGCTCCGGGTGAGGAAAGAAGGTCGCAAAGCATGTATTCCTCATCATAACCATTAGCGGATGAGGAGCTTACTGCATTATAGACTTCCGCCAACTGTTCTTCTCCAATGGGAAGAGCAGCTAACATTCTGGCGACTCCCTGCATACTGCAAAGTTCATCAGCGGGCGGAACAGGGGCGGGGCTGTCTTTTAAGGCCGTCTCGCAGGAGGAAAGGGCAAATGTGCAGACAGCGGGCAACAATAATGTTAAAATACGTTTCATCTTTACAAAATTTTTCTTACCGCAAAGATGGCAAGGTCTTAACCGTGTACCTAAAAAATAAACGTTTATCTGCATTGCACCCCCGTGGAAGTGCGTAAAAGCTGCCGTTTTCTAAAATTAAAAACGATTATTTGCTGCAAAAAACGGAATAACTCTTATGTTACCCGCAGTTTTTATCTGGTTATTTATCGATTGAAAAAGAAAACTTCTTAACCTTGTTAGAACTTTGTGTATTTAGAGGACACCACAATAATTGTCAACACAGATAATTCC
>JAAZIW010000226.1 GCA_012800665.1 Rikenellaceae bacterium | reverse complement strand
CGCTTTGGCCTCAAATTACACTTGCGATAAATTGATTATCGCCACCGGCGGACTCAGTTATCCGACTACGGGCTCTACAGGTGACGGCTATGCTTTCGCTCAAACCGCCGGGCACTCTCTAACTCCTCTCTTTCCAGCCCTTACCGCATTGGTGCCAAAGGGGTATAAGGTAAAGCCTTCCGCATCCGCCCACTTACCCCAATCTTCACCCCAAGCCGCAGTTTTACCCGAATCTACCCTTCCGCATGAATCCGCTAATTTGCCCCATCATATAGACAGAGCGCTTCCTCTTAGCGGAACAGGCAGGATGCTTTGCGGGATTCAACTAAAAAATGTAGCCGTTCACTTGCTTGTAGATGGTGTTCCGGCTCAAAGCGAGTTTGGCGATGTGGATTTTACCGACGGCGGAATTGAAGGTCCTGTCGGCTTCCAAATCAGCAGAAAAGCGGTTAAAACGATTATAAACGGCTCTAAAGTGACTGTGGCACTGGACCTTAAGCCGGGTGTGCCGCTCGCAGAATTATCCGCCCGCGTAAAAGAGCTTTGGCAAGAGGTGGATAGGGACAAGCGCAGCATCGGACTTCGTGAAAAAGAAAAATGCCGTATCTTGCTCGGGAAACTTATGCCTTGGGATTTGATTCCTGCATTCCGTGCCATGAATCCCGGTATTACCACTTTGGAGCAACGCGGCAGGAGCGACTCAAAGCTATGGGTGAATCTTCCAACAATAGCCAAAACTCTCAAAGAATGGAAATTCGAAATAGAGGGCTTTGTAGGATATGAGCGTGCCGTAATTACCGCCGGAGGTGTAAATACCTCTGAGGTGGTGGCCAAAACATTAGAATCCAAAATACGGCCGGGGCTGTACTTCTGCGGTGAAGTTCTTGATATGGATGCCGATACGGGCGGATATAATATGCACTTGGCCTTCTGTACGGGAAAGTTAGCAGGGGAGTCTGCCGCAAAGGCTATATGCTGTCGAAAATAAGAGGCAGGATATCGTCCACACGGTTGAACTTCCAAATTTTACTGTCGCTAATCATAATTACGCTCATGGGCCTTCCGGCCTTGGTTTGATATTGAGCCATAACCTGACGACAGGCTCCGCAGGGGGTTACAGGGCTTTTTGTCAAGCGCCCCATCACTCCGCCGGCAATGGCTATGCTTTCCATGTCTTTATCGGGATAATTTGCTCCGGCTGCAAACATTGCGGTGCGTTCGGCGCAGAGTCCGCTGGGGAATGCTGCGTTTTCTTGATTCGCGCCCTGAACTATTTTGCCATTGCTTAGACGTATCGCCGCTCCCACATTGAAATGGGAATAAGGAGCGTATGAGCCCTTCATTGCAGAGATTGCTTCTTTCGCAAGAATGCGGTCCTGCTCGGGAAGTTCTTCCAAATTTTGGTATTCGTGGAACTTGATGGTTATTTGTTTTTCAGTCATTTTCTGTTTTTTAGGGACTTCAAAGTTAAAAAACTTTTTCCAACAAGTCAAAAATAACCCGCCCTTTGCCGTTTTGCAGGTGCGTTCGCAGGGCGGGTTGTAAAGTTTGTAGCAGAATTGCAGTTGAAATTATAGCTGCGGCACTTTATGGGCTGCGAGCATGTTTTCGGGGTCCAGAATCTTGTCTATTTCCTCTTTGGTAAGAATGCCTTGCTCCAGCACAATATTGTAAATGCTGCCACCGGTTTTGAGGGCCTCTTTGGCTATTTTGGTGCTGTTCTTATAGCCGATGTAGGGGTTGAGGGCCGTTACTATGCCTATGCTGTTCTTCACCATGGCTTCACAATGTTCTTTATTCACCGTTATGCCTTCTATGCATTTGCTGCGAAGGGTGTGCATTACATTGGTAAGCCAGGTCATGCTTTCGAGTATGCATTCCACAATAATAGGCTCCATTACATTGAGCTGAAGCTGACCCGCCTCGGCCGCGAAGTTGACTGTGGTATCGTTGCCGAACACCTTGAAGCATACTTGGTTAGTGATTTCGGGGATTACGGGATTCACCTTTCCGGGCATGATTGATGAGCCGGGGGCCATAGGAGGCAGATTGATTTCGAATAAGCCGCAGCGGGGGCCGGAAGCCATCAGGCGAAGGTCGTTGCTGATTTTGCTGAGCTTGACTGCAAGCCTTTTGAGAGCGCCGGAGTAGCTTACAAGGTCACCGGTATCGGGGGTTGCTTCCACGAGGTTGGGGGCGGATACGAAATTCTCGCCGGTAAGTTCGCTCATTTTTTTTGCGCAGAGTTCTGCAAAGCCGGGAACTGCATTCAGGCCTGTTCCTATTGCGGTACCGCCCATATTTATAGATGTGAGCAGATTGACATTGTATTCGAGATTGGCAATTTCTTCCTCGAGATTGTCTGCAAAGGCTTCAAACTCTTGGCCGCTGGTCATGGGCACTGCATCTTGAAGCTGGGTGCGTCCCATTTTAATAACATTCTTGAATTCCTTGCCTTTTTTACGGAAAGATGCGACAAGTTGTTTGAGTGCTTCTTCTAAATGGCGGTTCATGCGAAGGATGGTGTATTGTAAAGCTGTAGGATAGGCATCGTTGGTGCTCTGGGCGCAGTTTACATGGTCGTTGGGAGAGCAGAATTGGTATTCGCTTTTCTTATGGCCTAAAATTTCGAGTGCGCGATTGGCAATCACCTCGTTGGCATTCATATTTACAGATGTACCGGCTCCTCCCTGCACCATATCCACAGGGAATTGGTCTTGCATTTTACCCTCAGTCAGCTCTTTGCAGGCAGCGCAGATGGCATCGGCAATCTTTGGCTCAAGTGCGCCAAGCTCCTTGTTGGCAGCTGCGGCAGCCCATTTTACATAAGCCATGCTTATCACATATTCGGGATAATCCGACATGGTTTTGCCGGAGATTTTGTAATTGTTGATTGCTCTTTGCGTTTGTACGCCGTAATAGGCATCGGCTGGTACTTGAAGTTCGCCTAAAAGGTCTGATTCTAAACGGAATTTTTTTTCTGACATGGTTATTTATATTTAGTTGTTTTTAATAACATTTGATTCTATATATTATGCCCGTTTCCAAACGTAGGGTACCAAAAGGCTCGAGCCCGCTGGTATCGCTGAAAATCAGCTTGTGCGCAGTACCTGCAAGAAAAATGCGGAAGTCCTGCAAGGCTTCCGGATAATACTCCAAGCTGCAAACCCCCATAAGGCTTTTACGGTATTTTCCCGCAGCCTCAGCGCCTACCGTGTCATAACTGCCTTTTGCCACAAGGTTCCAGTCGGGGCTGAATTGCCAAAAAGCCTTGGCGATGAGTGAGGTGTAAGAAACGTTTCCTACACGTTTGCCGGCGCTCAAGCCGAAGTCTTCCGTGGCAATCCCCAATCTATCCATATCATCTTTCTCAATCATATAATCTATATACCATTGAAGCTTAGGGAAGTTGAATTTTATTCCTCCGCTTGCAATTTTGCTCCTAAGCTTGTCCGTCTGACTCATGCCTCCCACAGCAAAGCGGGTGAGCACTTTGCCATCCAAAAAGCTGCCGTTCCAGTTTACCAAAAGATTTATAGGATGTCTTGCGCCATATATTCTTGTGAGTTCCGTTAGATTGCTGCCGGTAACATATACCTCCGGCCCGTAAGTGTCCTCAAAGGTGGAGGTCAAGGGGTTGGTGGCCTCAAAAACAAATTCCTGAGTGGCGGACGGCCTCCAATAAAAAGCCACGCCGGCGAAGAAGATGTCTATGCGGTCCAGAAAGTCGCTGTACTGATATATGTAGAGGGGATTTTCGTCGTAGTCGAAGCCTCCCCAGTGCTGGCATATCTTACCGCCCTCTATGGCAAAATGGTCTCCAAGCTTTAAGCCCACCATCATAAAATCGGTTGCAGGAGAATAATTGTCGAGCGAGCCGGGGGCGTTGGCCCTGTTGAGTTTCTGACGGAAACGATAATAGATTGCATCTGTCAGCTCGCCTTTAATTTCCAAGCGGAGGTCTCTGGCCCTGAAAGCGCTTTGCCAGCCGCTGAAGGCCGACTCATCTCCGTTTTGACTGGTGAAACTGCCTGCGTAATTGATATATAGATTAAAGGCGTTTGACTTCTTTTCGAGTTTGAAGAGTCTTTTGGCAATAGATTCGAACTCTGTCCGTTCTTCTCCCATTCCTGTATTGCCGCCTTGCGTGTATGCGGTAATTGGTAGAAGCAGAGTTGCCAAGATTATCAGCTTTTTCATTATCTTGTAGAAAGGAACTCAAAGATGGGAATTTATTTTGAATTTAACTAAATTTGCGCTGTGAAAATCTGTGTAGGACTTTCGGGAGGGGTGGATTCCTCCGTGGCCGCTCTGCTTCTTAAAAGGCAGGGCCATGATGTGTTTGCGATGTATATGCAGAATTGGAAGGATAGCACCGGTACGCTGCATGGTGATTGCGAATGGGAGGAAGAAAGGTTTGTGGCCGAAATGGTAGCCCGCAAATTGGAAATACCTTTTTATTTTGTAGACCTTTCGGAGGAATATCGCAAGAGGGTGGTGGATTATATGTTCGATGAATATTCCAAAGGCCGCACGCCCAATCCGGATGTCATGTGCAATAGGGAGATAAAATTCGATGCCTTTTGGAAAGTGGCCCGAAAGATGGGTGCAGATATGGTGGCGACGGGGCATTATTGCCGGAAAGAAGAATTTCGCGGTCCGGATGGAAATCCGGTTTACCGCATTTTGCAAGGCTCGGATGCCAATAAAGACCAGAGCTATTTTCTCTGCCGGCTCACTCAAGAACAACTCTCCAAGGCAGTCTTCCCGATAGGGGAGCTTTCCAAACAAGAAGTTCGCCGCCTTGCGCGCGAGGCGGATCTCCCGTCGGCCGATAAAAAAGACTCCCAGGGCATTTGCTTTGTGGGAAAAGTAGATCTTCCAACCTTTCTTCAGCAGAAATTATCTTCAGTAGAAGGCGATGCGGTGGAGATTCTTCCCGTCTACTACAAAGGCTCGGAGCTGTTCCAAAAGCAAAAAGCCCTCCTATCCAAGGGCGCTCCTTTCACTTCCGATGAACTTTCGCTGCTCGCAACTCCTTTGGATTATGCAGATGTATCCCTTGAGACAGAATCCTACCGTTCCGGCAGGCATCATACGAAAAAGACACGCTTCGTTGAAAACGGTCTATGGAAGCATGCAGGCAGGCGCGAGGGTGCGCAATTCTTTACGGTAGGCCAGCGGAAAGGACTTGGCATTGGCGGTCATAAAGAGCCCGTTTTTGTGCTTTCCACCGATGTTGAACGCAATCTTGTATTTGTGGGAGAAGGATACAGGCATCCGGGGCTTTATCGCAGCGCTTTGTATATAAGGCCGGAGGAAATCCATTGGATTCGCCCCGACCTTGCGCTTTCTGCCGGTGGGAGTCTTCCTGTGAGCGTTCGCATCCGTTATCGCCAGCCATTGCAAAAGGCCTGCTTGTATATGCAAGAAGACGGAATGTATATTCTTTTCGACCAGCAGCAAAGAGGCATTACGCCAGGGCAGTTTGCCGTATGGTATTCAAGGCTCGGGGATGCCGGCTCGCAGGAGTATGAAATGCTGGGCAGCGGAGCAATATATTAAGCAGCGGTGCTATAAATATAATTAGGCGTTATAAATATTATTAAAGGTATTTAGGCGCTTCTTTTTTAAAGTTAAAATCAACGCTGAATACGCAAAAAGCCCGCCGTAAGGCGAGCTTTATCAATCAGTTAGTTAGTAGTGTATTACCCTTTGAAGGTTAATTACTGGCTAGAATCTGTTGCTTATCTGAATGCAAATATACGATTAGTTTTTTAAT
>JAAZIW010000225.1 GCA_012800665.1 Rikenellaceae bacterium | reverse complement strand
GAGCCTGCCATACGCGCATCGGAAGCCGCAGCGGTAACGCCCATGGCATAGGACATAAAGTCGTCTCCGAATACCGAGTTTTGATTTTCGCGTATTGTTTTGCCCACGCACAAGCCATAATTGCGTTCGAGACCTTCCTGCGAAAGTTTCCAATTATAGTCGCGGCCTTCCAAAATAAACTTTATTTCTTCGTAAGGTATGTTATTGGTAAAATCGAAGATTTCTTTGACGCTTAGCTTATAATCGCGGTTTTCGCCATTATTGCCCTCATCAGCATCGCTTGCGCCGGATAGGGTTTTTCCATTAAATGTTGTTTCCACAATATTATCGTGGTCGTCCGCAATCGTAGCGCTAGCGTAATCTTTATCCAAAGTAACCCCCGCTTTTACATAAAGCAGAGGGCTGTCTTCTGCCACCCGTATATTAACCCTCCCCTTCTTAACCATATCTTTGGCGGCTTCCACGGCATCTTTATTCACCCCGCGCAGCACCTCCAATCCAAGACTTGAATCTCCATAAACAAGGCCCAAAGCCGCTGCGATCGGCAGCCCCATCATATCTGTTCCGGGGATTCCAACGCCCATTCCGTTCTTGAGAATATTGCCGCTCACCTCCACATCCACCGAAAATTCGCTGTTCTGCCTCCAAAGGGGGCAGTCGGGCACACAATTTTTACTGTTATTGCCTAAAATCTCGGTGGCTTTAGCTGTGGCAAGAGCAACGGCAATGGGCTCGGTACAGCCGAGAGCGGGCTTCACCTCCTTATGGAGAATCTCTATGATTTCTGCTTGTCTTAGTGTCATTAATGCAAAAATAACTATTTTTTGAAGGCCTTCAAACCGCTGTCAAGGAAATCGACATACTTGCTCACGCTTTTGTCGAAACCATAAGAACCGGTAAGCGGCTCACCATCAGGGGTAAGCGCTATATAGAAGGGCTGGGCGTTCGAGCCGAATTTATACCTTTGCAGGAAACTCCACTTGTCGCCTATTGTACGAATCACCCTATCATGGCCGTTCTCCTCTATCGTAATCTGTTCCGGAAGTGCGGTTTTGTCATCCACAAAAAGCGAAATCAGCACATAGTCATTGTTGAGTATTCTGCCCACGGTGGGGTCTGTCCACACCTCCGCTTCTATTTTACGGCAATTCACGCAGCCGAAGCCGGTAAAGTCCAGCAATACCGGTTTGCCGGCGGCCTTTGCAGCGGCCATGCCCTGTTCGTAATCGTGATATTGAGCCCGAACTTCGTTTTTATTGAGATTAAAATCCTGTGTATAAAGAGGAGGCGCAAATGCGCTGACAGCCGTGCAGGGAGCGCCCCAGAGGCCGGGTACCATATATACTGCCAATACGAAAGAACACAAGCCGAGCATTATTGAAGGCACGGATGCAGGTTTGTCCGGCTCTCCGGCGATAGCATCTATGGGGAACTTCAGCCAACCGACGAGGTAAGCGCCCAAAAGTGCAAAAATCACTATCCAAATACTTAGGAATACCTCACGGTCGAGTATATGCCAGCCATAGGCCAAATCGGCTACGCTGAGGAACTTAAAGGCGAATGCAAGTTCTATAAATGCCAGCACAACCTGAATTTTAGCCATCCACGAGCCTGATTTGGGGAGACTCTTCATAAAATTAGGGAATAATGCGAAGAGCGAGAACACCAAGGCAAAGGCAAAGGCGAAGCCGAACATTCCGAAGATGGGGCCGAGAACTTTGCCGGTAGTGCTGATTTCTGCAAGCAACAGGCCGACAATAGGGGCGGTGCAGCTGAAAGATACCAGCACAAGGGTGAATGCCATCAGAAAGATGGAGATGATTCCGCTTGTTTTACCGGCCTTGTCATCTACAGCGTTATTCAATTTGCTGGGCAGTTTGATTTCGAACCAGCCGAAGAAGCTGAGCGCAAACACCACCAAAAGTACGAAGAGGAAGATGTTGAATACCGCATTGGTAGATAATTCATTCAGTTTGTTTCCGCCGAAAGCCAAGGTAATTACAAGGCCCAAGGCCAAATAAATGACTATAATGCTTACGCCGTAAAGAATGGCATCACGTATGCTTTCTTTTCTGTTTTCGGAACGGTGCATGAAGAAACTTACCGTCATGGGGATAATAGGCCAGATGCAAGGCATGAGGATGGCGAGGAGGCCGCCTAAGAATCCCATAATAAGCAGATACCAAAGACTGTGGCTGACAGGTGCACCGGCTTCGGTAATAGCGCTGATTTCCTCTATCACAGGGTCCCAAAGTTTCGATTGGCCTATGGAAGATGGAATTTCGTCGGATGCTTTGGAATCTTCGGTTGATGAAACCGCTTGTTCATCGCTAATTGCCGCCGTAGCGGTAGGGGCCGGTGCAGGAGCCGACTCTCCAGAAGCCGCTTTATCATTCCGGGCAATCCCCACTGCGGGGCTGGTTCCGCTCACCGTAAAATCCACTCTCGCGGGAGGCAGACAATTCTTTTTATCACATGCACCATACTCTAACCAGGAGTCGATTTTATAATTTTCTTTGGTGAAGCGAAGCCGCTGAATAAACTTCACACTGTTCTCAAAATAGCGGACTTTCATGCCGAAAAGTTCGTCATACTTCTCTATTTCCCTGCCTTGAGCTTTAAGTTCGCCCACAAGTTCAACACCATCCAATGAGCCGACATTAAAGCTGGCCTGAGTGGGACCGGAAGTGCCGAGTTGTGTGGAATAAATATGCCATCCTTTGTCTATGGTACCGCTGAAAACGATTTCACCGATTTCGGTACCATCCGTTTTGAGTTCGGCCTTGAACTTTACAGGCTCAAGAATTTGAGAGAAAGCCGGCAATGCAATAAAGATTGCCAGCAAGATACTAAGTGTTCTTTTCATCACCTTGATTATAATCTGAATAATTTAATCTGCTAATATAGCACTTTTCTCGGCTCATCCGAAAAGTGATATATCAAAAGGATTTTTTCAATTGCTGCAATTCGTCATCCGCCTTTATTTTGTCGATCATTGCGCGAACGAGTTTGAATATCCGGGAATCTGCGGTATAGATTGCCGGAGAAATAAAATTCACCCTTCCCTGACGGCGAAGTTTTTCGGCGTATGCCTTCTTTTTGGCGCTTGACGGGTCGTAAACCGCAATCGGATTACCCCCGAACATGCCTACTATTTTCATACAGGGAATGTCAGTTTCCCCATCTCCGAAATAAATCATATTGGTATAAGGGAT
>JAAZIW010000224.1 GCA_012800665.1 Rikenellaceae bacterium | reverse complement strand
CGGAATCCGAAATTATCCTCAAAAACGACAAGCTTATAGTTAACAATACAATAATAGTTTATTAAATATGAAACGTCTTATAGCTTTTCTTTTGGTTTTAGTGCCCATCGGTCTAAGGGCGCAGATTGCCGGAAATGTAACCGGAACTGTAACCGAGATGGGCACGGGCGAACCACTGATAGGTGTGGCCGTTATTGTCGCAGGCACCTCTGACGGCACCACCACCGATATTGATGGACGTTACGAATTAATTGTTCCGTCGGACGCTACTCTTAAGTTCACATGCATCGGTTTCGAGGATGTGAATGTACCTGTCAACGGACGTTCCGTAATCAATGTGGTGATGGGAGAATCTGCTGAATTTCTCGATGAAGTCGTAGTCGTGGGTTATTCCGTCCAGAAAAAGCGGGATGTCCTCGGCGCTGTCAGCAAAGTCAGCGGCAACGATATCCGTCAATCTACAGCGGCAACCGTACAGCAGTCTCTTCAGGGCCGTGTGGCCGGTGTTGAGGTTGCTTCGCAGACAGGCGCTCCGGGCTCCTCGATTTCTGTACGTATCAGGGGAACAAGTTCCATAAGCTCGAGCAACGAACCCTTGTTTATTGTCGACGGCATTCCGGTAGAAGCAGCTTTCAATAACCTTTCAACCAATGACATCGAATCTGTCTCTGTCCTTAAAGATGCCTCTTCCGCCGCCATTTATGGCTCCAGAGCCACAAACGGCGTTGTGCTTATCACCACAAAAAGAGGTAAGGAGGGAGCATCGAAAATCACCTATAACATGTATGCGGGGGTGCAGTTCCATGGTCACCTTACCGAGATGTGCAACACGGAACAGTACATTCAACTTTACAATGAAGCCGCCACAACAGATAACGCATCATCAATTGTAAAGAGAGCTCTGATTGAAGGTGATTATATAAAGGATTTTGCTGATGTAAATCATTTGAAGGAAATATTCCGTGTTGCTCCTATACATCAGCATGAATTGTCTTTAAGCGGAGGCACCGAAAAAATCCAATATCTGATAAGCGGCAGTTATTATGGACAAGACGGTATTATTCGAGGCACGGATTATAATAGGGGAAGCCTTCGCTCCAGTATTACCTCTCAGGTGAAAGACTGGTTGAAGGTTAGTCTCAATGCAACCGGCTCCTTCTCGGATAACAGGTCTGTCTCCAGTTCCGGAGACGGTTATATCTCTGAAGGCGGCAGTGTAGTGCGATATGCTCTTTTCAGGAATCCGGCCATTCCCGTATATGACGCTGACGGCAAATTCGTTGATCTTCCGTCAGAATATTACGGCAAGCCGGAGTATAACACATTTTTCGGCGACGGCTACAGCCCCGAAGGACTCTGTGTTCATACCGACAGAACTACAAAAGCCAAAACACTGCTTACTACAGGCAATGTATTGGTTAACTTCACAAAGGATATATTCCTCAATACGACCTTTGGTTTTGATTATAGGGGGAGTACGCTTCGCGTTTTCAATCCCACATGGGGCAGCAGCAACCGCATCAACAGCGCCAATAATCTGGATGTGGTAAACAACGAGGAATTCAACTGGACAGTGAACTCCACCTTTAATCACATTATTAAAAAAGGAGACAACAACATTAACTATCTGATTGGCGCAGAAGCTATAAAAAACAGCGCTAAGGCATACAGCATGTCCGACACCCAGTTCGTAGACACAAGCGAAGATGTCCTCTACATAGGTCTTGGAGAAGGAATCAATCAGAGCAGCCAAGGCTCTTCCTCTTCTGCGCTCCTTTCCTTCTTCGCCAATGTAAACTATAATTACAAAGGCAAGTATTATGCTTCCGCCATAATCCGCGAGGACGGCTCTTCGAGATTCAGCAAAGGAAACCGCTGGGGAACATTCTATTCTTTCTCTGCCGGCTGGAATGCCGAGCAAGAGGATTTTTTGAAAGACAAGGCATGGCTCAACAAACTGAAATTCCGTGTCGGATATGGTTCAATAGGAAACCAGAACATCGGCCTTTATGCCTATGCTGACAGATATACCGGCCGTTACTATTACACTTTCGGCGGCGCTGCAGTAAACGGCTATACACAGACGGTTCTCGGAAACGACAAATTGAAATGGGAAACCTCCAACCAGTTTAATCTTGGTATAGACATGGAAGTCCTCAATAATTCTTTAGGATGGACGCTCGATGGCTATTATAAAGTTACCAAGGATATGCTTGTACAGGAATCTCTTCCGCTTTCAGTTGGCAACACCTCCACCCCTTGGGTGAATAACGGCAGTGTATTGAACGCCGGAGTTGACTTGGAGATATTTTACAGAAAAAATTTTGATGACTGGGGCTTTAACATCACACAGAACGGAGGCTACCTGTTCAACAGGGTGCTTTCCCTCAATTCCCCCATTCTCGGCGGCAGGGTCGATTCCGGCATTTATGCCACCAAGACAGAAGTGGGGCACCCGATCGGCTCGTTTTATCTTTATGTGATGGATGGCATTTTTCAGGATGAAGCGGAAATCATCACTTCTGCTTATCAGGGGCCCAACATCAAGCCCGGAGATGTTAAATATGTCGATGTGAATGAGGATGGAAAAATAGATTCAGATGACCGCACCTGGTGCGGCAATGCAATGCCTAAATTCACAACAGGTCTCAATCTGTCCTTTTGGTGGAAGAACTTTGATCTTGCTCTCTTCTTCCAAGGAGCTTTCGGACAGAAGATATTCTCTCAGGTTAATTTCGATATAGAGGGTTATTACAGAGGATTCAATCTTACCAAACGCTACTACGATGAGCACTGGACAAAGGATAACCCCTCAAACACTCAGCCTCGCGCATCTTGGGGTGCAAAATCAAATAACGTGAAAGTTTCTACAAGATTCCTTGAAGATGCATCATATTTAAGACTGAAGAACGTTCAAATCGGCTATAACTTCAAGACTCCCGAAAGGTGGAAAGTCTCGAAATTGAGAGTCTATTTGACCGCTACCAACATGTTCACTATTACCGCTTATAACGGACTCGACCCCGAGATGACGGTAAGTACCAACTCCGCAGCGGAGGGAGACCGTGCAAACGGTATCGACTGGGGCACATATCCTGTTGCCAAGGGCATAACCGCAGGTCTCAATTTTACATTCTAAAAAACAAGGAAAGATTATGAAAAAAATATTTACTGTTTTCTTTGCAACAATGCTGGCTGTATCATGCAATTTCCTTGACGAACCTCTCAAGGGAGGCTATTCCTCAAAAAATTATTATACGAGCCAGAGCAAAGCGGAAATGGCGACGAATGCCATTTACAATTCGCTTTACGGCAATACTCTATGGATTTTCGGCGATGTAGCATCCGATGATGCGGTAAAAGGCGGGAATGCCGGAGATCAGGTTGAAATAGACTACATAGACAATTTTTCCGCAGCACCCGACAACGGTTGCATAAGCACATATTGGACGAATACTTATGAAACCATTTCACGCGCCAACAATGTAATTGCCAATGTCCCCTCAATGGATTTTGATGCTGAAATTAAAAACCGCCTTGTCGGAGAAGCCAAATTTCTGAGAGCATATGCATATTTTAACCTCGTCAATATTTTCGGCGAGGTGCCTCTCAAACTTCTTCCGCAAAACACCTCAGAGGCAATACATGTGGGTTTGAGCAGTGTTTCGGACATATACAAACAGATAGATGCCGACCTTTCAGATGCCGTGAAATTTCTTCCGGAGTCATATGCGGTAGATAAAGGCCGCGTAACAGTCGGAGCCGCATATGCGCTTCTTGCAAAGTCGAAATTGTTCCAGCAGGATTATGCTTCTTGTCTGACAGCCATCGGCCTCATTCCGAACATCTATTCTTTAGAGCCCGTCTATGCCGATCTTTTCAAGGCAGGTGCGGAAGACAGCAAGGAAAGCGTATTTGCGATACGCTATCTCAATAATACCGAGGTATCTTTGGGAAACAATCTTAATGTATGGTTTTCACCTTCGGTGGAGGGTGGTTATTATTTCAATGCGCCAACGCAGGCTTATGTCGATTGTTTCACCGAAAAGACTGTTTTGGGTGATGTTGACCCTCGTCTTGACGCCTCTATAGGACGTGATGGAAAGCCATGGTTCAATGGCATGGTTTTCTCGTCTGCATGGTCCGAAGCTACAGGCTATCTCGTAAAAAAGTATGACGAAGACCTTTCTGATGAATATGCCAAGAGCCAGAGCACAATCCCGCAGCATATCATTCGTTATGCGGACGTGTTGCTTATGAAGGCTGAGGCTCTCAACGAGTCTGACAGGACAAATGAAGCCATTCCTGTTTTGCAGGTTGTCAGAGACCGTGCATCTCTTCCGCTCGTCTTAACACCCATATCCAAAAACGATGCTCGCGACATTATCAGAAATGAACGCCGCAAAGAACTTGGCTTTGAGTTCCATCGTTTCTTTGATGTAATGCGCTATGGTAAAACCTATGCCGTTTCTGTACTTGGAGAAGATTTAAAATGGACTTCATCTCGCTTCTATTTCCCGATTCCGATCGCTGAAACCGAAGCCAACAATGCCATTAAACAATAAAACATACTTTAACTTTTTAAACAAAACATTATGAAAAAAATCAAAATTTTTGCAATGCTCGCTGCTGCATTGCTGTCTATTGCAGGTTTCATGTCCTGCACAAAAGACGAGGAAAAAGCAGACACTACTGCTCTCGAGGCTCTCCTTGTAGAAGCCAAGGGTCTTCTTGCAAATGCAACTGCCGAACTTTATCCGCAAGATGCAATCAACACATTCAGAACTACGGTGAATGCCGTTGACGCCTCACTCAAAAAAGGAGGTCTCTCTCAGGCAACCGTTACTAATCTGATGGCGCAGCTCCAGGCCGCTATTGATTCTTTCAAAGCATCTGCGTATGGAGATATCAATCCGGCAAATCTCACAATGGAGGTTACTTTCGATGCGGCAAGTTCAGGTTCGTTCAAGACCACAGGAGCTCATACCTGGGATGTTGTTCCCGCAGGAGGTCCTGCAGAGGTGTTCGGAGCTGATGCATCTGCCGCTCCGACTTATGTAGCAGGAAAGGTCGGCAAGGCCGCTCACTTTACTAAAGGTTCGCACTTTAAGGTTACCGGTTTTGACCCGGCATCTCTTGAAGGAAAACAGCTTTCAATATCTGTTTGGGTTAATCCTGATAAGGTTTACGCAAACAATTACATCATTTCCTATAATTATTGGGAAAGCTGGAAGTTCCAGGTTCAGGATGGCAGCAAGCCTTTCCTTACTCTGTTCGGAGACAATTGTGTAGATATGGACAATGAGACCGATAACTCGGCGCCTGCCAATACTTGGACTCATCTTGCAGTATCTGTCGACCTTACAGCCAAGACTGTTGACTTCTATGTAAACGGCCAACTTACTAAGGCATGGACAGATAAGGTATCCGGCACTATCCAGCATGTTGACAATGGTTCTCTCTTGATAGGCGCCTGCTTCACTATTCAGACAGCTCTGACTTTTGATTGGTTCACTCCATCAGTTGACGGCTGGGGCTGCTTCTATGGAAAGCTGGATGAACTGAAAGTTTATAATATCGCGCTCTCTGCGGGACAAGTTGCCGCTATTTACGCTGCTGAGAAATAAATTTTCCTTTAGGCCTTCCGCGGCTGACCCTGCGGGAGGCTTCTAAATTATTACTTAAAATGAGGTCTTTTCTGACTCTTTTACCCCTTGCTGTTGTTCTGGTTTCATGTACTGCAGACAAAGGACCGGACTTGGACCCTGCAGTGCTTGGAATACCGGTTCCGCAGACCAAAATAGTCCGAATCAATGCAATGCCGTATATTCCGGACACTTATCAAATGCTTGATTGGAGGCGGAAAGCCATTGATTATGACAGATATGTATTTGATTGGAACCGGAATGATGAAGTCGGAGCTTTGATATGGGAAGATAAGAATTCCAGGCCGGACAACCCCGGATTCGGACTCTATACAACCGTCAAAGACAGTCGTCAGGGGCCGTCCTCTCCGACAAGCCACGAAGCAATCAATACGATGGCTGCGGTACTAAGCGGAGGACTTGTAGGTATAGACAAGACTTCTCAAGACGGGCGCAATTACCCGAAGATGCTTCAAAACTATTTTGCTAGTGCAAATAATTGGAAAATCATGACAAACGGCGCCTTCGGCTATGCAAAGGACTGGTGGTATAATGTTTTGCCTAATCTGCTTTATTTCGGTGTCTGCGATGTGTTCCCGGGCGTTGACGGGGCTGACGATATACAAAAAACCATATCCGAACAATTCAAAGCGGCCGATGAAGCGATGGGGTCTTCTTATGATTATTCCTATTTTGATTTTGGTAATATGACAGGAGTTGCGGGCGGTCTGCCGAAGCAGCAGGATGCTGCCGGAGGACATGGCTATCTGCTTCTTGAAGCATATAGGAAATTTGGAGATGAAACCTATTTAGAGCATGCAAAGAATGCAATAGGGGTGCTGAATTCTCAAAGTGAAAGTCGTTTCTATGAGATTCTGCTTCCCTTCGGCATATATGCGGCGGCGTATTTGAACGCGGCTTGCGGTACGGATTACGCTCTTACCAAGATGATGGACTGGACTTTCAACGGCTGTTCAAGTTCTTCGGGGCGCAAAGGTTGGGGGGTAATAGTGGGGAAATGGGGAGATTATGATGTCTTTGGTCTTCAAGGAAGCATAACTGACGGTGGAGGATATGCCTTTACAATGAATAGTTTTGAGATGGCTTGGCCGCTGGTCCCCATGGTAAAATATCAACCTCAATACGCCAATATGATAGGTATATGGATGCTGAACAATGCAAGTGCAACCAGACTTTTTTATCCTGGATGCATTGATGATGACCACCAGTTCGCCCCATCTTTAAAAAATTTGACAAACAACAATATCGCATATGAGGGCTTGCGTTACAGTGACCGCTACGGAGTATTCGATGTCTGTCCTATTGCCGAAGGAGACGGTCCTACATGGACTTCAAAAAACGGGATAGAAACCATGTTCAGCCTTTACAGTACATCTCCGGTAGGCGTTTTCGGCTCCATTATCACAAAGACAGATGTTGAGGGCATTATTCGTCTCGATTGCAATGTCACCGACTTTTATGCCGACAGGCCATATCCTGTCAACATGTATTATAATCCGTTCAAGACTCCTCAAACAGTCACATATGATACCGAGCATCTTACTTACGGCAATCTGAAGTATGCAAGCGGAAAGTATGACCTTTTCGATATTGTAACCCGTAATTATCTTGTGCAAGGCGCTTCGGGACCGGTCCAAATCAGTTTGTCCGCCCGTTCCGCCCATATATTGGTGGAAATCCCCGCCGGCACCTCCCTGATGCAGGACGAAAATGCCCGTATCTATGCCGATGGCCATATAATCGCCTGGTAAT
>JAAZIW010000223.1 GCA_012800665.1 Rikenellaceae bacterium | reverse complement strand
CCGCAAATGCGAAACAACAATAGACAGAATGAATAAATTCGACGAAAAGTATTTGCGTATGGCCAAAATCTGGTCTACGAACTCTTATTGCAAACGCCGCCAGGTGGGCGCTTTGCTGGTAAAGGACAATATGATAATAAGCGACGGCTACAATGGTACGCCTTCGGGCTTCGAGAATATTTGTGAAGATGAGAACGGCGTAACCAAGCCTTATGTCCTCCATGCCGAAGCCAACGCCATCACCAAAATCGCCCGCAGCGGCAACAGCGCAAACGGAGCCACCCTCTATGTCACCGCCTCTCCTTGCTTGGAATGCAGCAAGCTCATTATCCAAAGCGGAATAAAGAGGGTGGTGTATTGCGACGACTACCGCTTGGAAGACGGCATTAATTTGCTTAAGCGGGCAGGCATAGAGGTGGAAAAAATAGAGATAGACCAATGAGAGACAATTTTTCCGGTATCTGGATAGCCATTTTGGGCTTCGTGGCGGGTATTCTTGCAACATTCCTTTATGTGCGGATAGACAAAAACCGCCATTACCTTAAAACCGAATATTCCGATTGGCGCAAACTGAACCTCGTACTTCAGTCGTTGGATGAGAATTATGTAGACACCATCGACCGTAAAAAGGTTACCGATGCCGCAGTTACGGCGGCTTTGGCGGCTTTGGACCCGCATTCGATGTATATGCCCCCTGTTCTATTGAAGGAGTCGGAGGATGAGCTTCAAGGCAATTTTGAGGGCATAGGTATTCAGTTCAATGTCCCTAACGATACAGCCATAGTATTGGAGGCGATTTCCGGCGGGCCGGCCGAGAAGATAGGCTTGCAGCCGGGGGACCGCTTGCTTAAGGTTGATGAGATTGATATTGCAGGTGTAAAATATCCGCAGGACAGTATGGTGCGACGCATGAAAGGACCGTCCGGCACAAAGGTCAAAATAACTGTAAAGCGCGACCGGGATATTATTCCGTTCGAAATTACTCGCGATAAAATCCCTATGCATAGCGTAGATGCCGCCTTCATGGTGGATGACACCACGGGCTACCTTCGTCTCAGCAGCTTTTCCCGCACCACCAACACCGAGGTGATTTCGCGCGTTATGCAAATGCCGGATATGAAGCGTTTGATATTGGACCTTCGCAGCAACACCGGCGGCTACTTCGACCAGGCCCTGCTACTGAGCAACCTCTTCCTGGAAAAGGGTGCGCCAATAGTATATATGGAGGGGAGGAATCGCCGGCGTGAGGAATATAAGGCGGATGGCAAGGGGCTGCTGAAAGATATTGCCCTGACGGTTTTGGTAGATGAAGGCTCGGCCTCATCAAGCGAGATTGTGGCGGGCGCCATTCAAGATAATGACAGGGGGATTATTGTCGGCCGCCGCACTTTCGGCAAAGGTCTTGTGCAGGAGCCGCTCTATTTTACCGATGGAAGCGGACTTCGCATTACCGTTGCGCGCTACCACACCCCATCCGGCCGCTGCATACAAAAGCCTTACGGGAGCGTAGAGGAATATGAGTATGATATTTACAGACGCTATACGGATGGAGAGTTGCTTTCGGCGGATAATATAAAGGTGGATACTTCACAAGTGTATAAGACCATAGGCGGCCGCACCGTTTATGGGGGAGGAGGCATTATGCCGGATGTATTTGTGCCGATTGACACCACTAAGGCCTCAAGCTTCTATATGGCCTGCAACCGCAAGGCAACGGCGATGCGTTTTGCGTCCGCCTGGTTTGATGCCCACAGCGCCGAATTGCAATCCATTACCGACTTCCCTGCGCTAACCCGCTATCTTGATAATGCCGGCTTGGAAGCTGCGTTTTTAAGTTTCGCCGCCAATAAAGACGGCTTGCGTCCGAAATCCCGGGCAGAATGGGCCTCCGAGCGCAGCTACATGATTACTCAGGTCCGCGCCCTCGTCGGCAGATATTCCAAACTCGGAGATGATGCTTTCTATCATATTTATCTCGATGTGGATAATGTGTTTGAGGAGGCCATGAAAGCCGGTGTGAATTTGCAATAATTTCGCATTTTAAAAAATATTACTAACTTGCAGGCTCAAAAAATAGCAATGCAAGGCAGTAATTCCTTCAATTTCAATCAGTTACCTTAGTTGTAAAAATATAATTTATCTAAAATATTAGATTATGAGCAAAAAAACAATCTCCCCCAAGGGAAACTACCAAGTTCCCGATTGCGCGGTGATACAGACCCTCACCGGCAAATTTTTTTGTTCTTCTATTGAGAATTTGAAAAGCACAGACTACAACTCGAGTCTTGGTGAACTTTAATCTCCTGCATGCCATGAAAAAATTTCTTTTTTCTACAATGCTGATTGCAGCAGCTGCAGCAGCTCTCATCTCTTGCTAAAAAGGCCCTGAATTGGAAAATAAATCGGATAATCCCGAAGTGACTACGGTTAAGCTTGTCGCCAATGCTTTTACTCCGGAAACGAAAACCGTTATTGAGAACGATTATTCAGTTTCGTGGGAGGTGGCTGGCTAAGAAGTCAAACTAATCGAATTGAAAAACGGTAACATTCGAGAAACGTATGTAAACACAGGCTACAACTGTGTAGATGCAAAGAACGCTGAATTTACATTCGACCTTTTTAAGGATACCGACGCGGCGGATTTTGATTATTACGCTGTATACCCATTTGAAGCTTACCAAAGCGTGTCCGCAGGCGAATACGGAATTAACGATATTGTTTTTTATCTTCCGGAAGTTCAAACCCCGCCGAGCGGAAGCCCTGTAGACCCTGCAGCTTCGATTCTTCTTGCCTCTAATGAAAATTTAGCGGCTCAGCCTACCTCCTTGGACTTTTCTTTCAAGCATCTTGCCGCTTATGGCAGAATGACCCTCAAGGGCGTTAAGACTCTTATCGGAGCAGAAACCCTCGAGAGCATAACAATTTACGCTGCCGGCAAGGCTGTGAGCGGAGGAATGCATTATTACTTTGCTCCTAATGCCAATAACGGAAATAAACCGGCCGGAACTATGGAACCGAAACCGGATGCAAAAAAATCTTATG
>JAAZIW010000222.1 GCA_012800665.1 Rikenellaceae bacterium | reverse complement strand
GTGGTTTTACCGTGATCGACATGTGCAATCAGCGCTATATTACGGATATCCAACATAATCAATACTGTCTATCGACTTTCGCAAGTCTTTTTATCGGGCGCAAAAATAGTGAAAATATCTTTAATAATTCGTAACTTTCTGCGTCTTTACATTGTAAGATGACTCAAGAAAAGTTCAGAAACGATTGGTTGCCGCTTGGGGATTCCCTGTACCGCGTGGCCTATTATATCTTGGAAGATGAGGCTGATGCCCGCGATGCCGTGCAGGACCTCTTTGTAAAGCTTCTTTCTTTAGGAGGCAAACTCGATGAGGTAAAAGCCCCAAAGGCCTATGCCATAACGATGCTGCGCAATATGTGCATAGACCGCATACGGACGGCTAAACGTTTCTACACCATTTCTTGCGGCGAAGATGAGTCCTATTTGAGTTTTTTGGCCACAGAGCCGGACGTGATGGCAAGCAAAGAAAAACTCCGCCGCGTTTTGGCCATCATAGAGGGACTTCCACCCAAGCAGCGCGAGGTTATCAGGCAAAGGATTTTCGAGGAGCGAAGCTACGAAGAGATTTCCCAAAGCACGGGCCTGAGCGAGAATAATTTAAGAGTGCTGCTGAGTATGGCAAGAAAAACAATAAGAAGCAAGTATGAAAAGGATTGAAGACATAGAAAAATTAACTCTGCAAGAGCTTGAGGCAATTTCGGACGATACTTCCATAAAAGTGCCGGAAGACCTCTCCAAGTCGCTTTCCGAACTTTTAGGAGCAGCGGAGTTGATGGAAGAACCGGTGAAACCGCAGCGGCCATTGCTTCGCTGGGCGATAGCGGCTGCAGTAGCGGCAGCTCTCGGTTTGGGCATCTATTTCAGCATCCCGAAATCGCCCCGCGACACTTTCAGCGATCCTTATCTTGCCTATGCCGAGGTGCAGCAGGCCTTCGAGTTCATCTCCCAAAAGAGCAACAAGGCGGCAGAGATAGCCGGCAAAGCCGTCCCGGTAATGGAAAAGACGGAAGAAATCATTAGGAATCTTAACAAGTAAAGACATGAAAAAGATATTTTTGGCCCTAACAGCCCTGTTTTTCGCTGCAACTGCCCTTGCGCAGTCTCCAAAGGCGATTTATAATAAATACTCAGATGAAAAAGGAGTAAGCGCGGTTTATATTTCCCAAGCCATGTTCAAACTCATAGGCAAAGTGCCCAATTTAGAGGTGGGCGATGGCAAAGTGGATATAGTTCCGCTTATAAAAGACCTGACCGGCATGTACATCCTAAGCATAGAGAAGAACAGCGAGGCCGGACAAAAACTCTATAAAGATGTGAGCAATTACGTGCGCTCTTCTGCTTACGAGCTTCTTATGGAGGCGAAGGATGATGGAGAGGTGATGAGAATGTACACGGTGGGGGACAGCAAGACAATAAAAAGCTTTGTGATGTTGGCAATGGAGCCGGAGGAGGTTGCATTCATCGGTTTCGAGGGCGCCATTCCGCGCGATAAATTAGAAGAAGCCATAGCAAAAGCAGCAGCCAATTGAAAAAGCATCTAAAATAAAATCTTCGTATATTTGTAATTCTCTATGAGTATGCGAAGATTTTTTCTCATAATTTCTGTGGCCATGATGGCTGCGTGCGGCAGGGAGGTCGGAGTGGAAACTTCCGGCCTTTTACGCACCGTGCCGTCCCGCAGTATAGAGATAATGAACTTCCGTAATGCCGGAGATGCCTTAGAACTGCTTTTGGACAGCACCCATGTTTTCCGTAAACTCAATTTAGGGCGTTTAGCCTACCGTGAAATGGTGCTTTCCTACGATTACAGCTCCTCTTTGGTGCCCCTGCTTGCAATAGATGCAGGCCATGCAAAAAGGGATACCTCCAAAGCCGTAAAATATCTATTAGCGCAGGCGAAGGACCTTAATCTTCAAACGGCTTATGTGGTGGACAGCACAGAAAAAAGAGCTGCCGTTCTAATCAGCCCCTCAAGCGTCTCGATTGCCGAAGCCCTTATCCATATCGATGCAGGCGCCTCCATTTTAGATGCCCCCGACTTTGATGCCGCCACCGCTCTCGCCCTTGGCTCCAAGGGCAGCATCATACTTCGCAATTCCGCAGCAAACCGCTGGGTGCCAAGTAAATTCATGCAGGATGCTGTGCCGCACCGCAGCCTCGTGAAATTCATTTCCGGCCTTTGCGACTGGATTATTATAAATTTTTCGGACACCAATACCCGAAACCTGCAAATATCCACAGTAGGGGATAGCGACAATAAGTATCTGTCTATATTCAGCAAACTCGAAGGGGGCAAAAGCTCCCTGAAATCCATTTTGCCGGACAGCACCTCTTTTTTTATAGACCTTCCGCTTAAGGATGCAGAGGCTTTTTATGATGCTCGTTGCAACTGGCTGGATGCCAATTCAGAGCTGCGCCGCCATAAAAAGACTTGTTCTGACTTCAAAAAAGCATCCGGCAGTTCTCCCGAGGAATGGCTCAAACAAAAGCGTCCTCAAGAAGTGGCTTGCATCCAATGGGACGGACGCTCCGTAATTGCTGTGCGTTGCAAAAAATCTCCTGCATTGCGTGGAATTTCACCTAATCCTATAGAAGGTATTCCCGGAATCCTTTTCGGCGAGGTCTTCTCTCTGCCCGATGAAAGCATCTGCTCCAACCTTGGCAAATGGCTTATTATCGGCAGCTTAGACGATGTTACCGCCTTCTGCGCCAAAGAGAAAGGGACTCCTCCCAAAGGATTTGCAGTTCGCGGTCTTAAATTTGCAGTATATCATTCAGGAGCATTGCTTCAAAGTAATAAGCAAGGCACAAAACTAAACGTGTATATATGAAAAACCTACCAAAATTCAAGTCGGTCAATAAGCTCCTTGAAAAAAGTTTCAGAGAAAACTGGGACCGCCCCGCTCTCTCCAACTATGAGGGCGACACCTTCACCTATGGTGAATTGGCCACTAAAATAGAACTTCTGCATATGGGCTTCGAAATGTGCGGTCTCAAAAAAGGTGATAAAATCGCCATCTGCGGCCGCAACCAAGCCAACTGGGCTGTCAGCTTTTTGGCCGCTACCACCTATGGAGCAGTGCCGGTGCCGATTCTGCACGAATTCAAAGCCGGAAACATCCATTATTTGGTAAATCATTCCGAAGCCAAAGCCCTTTTTGTGGATGATGTTGTTTGGGAACATCTTACCGAGGAAGAAATGCCGGGTCTGCTTGTAATCATAGGCTTAGGCGACCTTAAATATATCTACTCCCAAACTCCCGAGATGACCCGCATACGCGACGGCATCTTCCGCGCCTTCTTGCTTAAGCATCCCAATCGCCTGCGCCCTGAGGACCTCAATTATTATGAGGACTCTCCCGAAGAGCTTGCGCTGATTAACTATACTTCCGGCACTTCCGGCTTCAGCAAGGGCGTAATGCTGCCTTACAGGTCTCTTTATGCCAATATGTATGCCGCCCGCCATGTGGCTCAGCCGCAGTTGGACAATACTTCCAACATTGTGGCCATGCTCCCTTCCGCTCATATGTACGGCCTTATGTTCGAGCTGCTTTACGAAATGACGATAGGGGCTCATACCCATTTCCTTACCCGGATTCCCAGCCCCAAAATCATTCTTCAAGCCTTCCAGGAGATACATCCCTCGGTAATTATTTCTGTACCCCTTATTATCGAAAAGGTGTACAAGATGAAGCTTAAGCCCGTGCTCGACCGCACAAAAACCTTCCGCTTGATTCCTATTTTAGGGCAGGCTATCAAACTCAAAATACGAAGCGAACTGATAAAAGCTTTCGGCGGCGAGTTCAATGAGGTGATTCTTGGAGGAGCGCCTTTCAATCCTGAGGTTGAAAAGTTTTTCCGTCACATACGCTTCCCCTATACGGTGGGCTACGGCATGACCGAATGCAGCCCTCTGCTCACCTACGAAAAGTCGAGCAAAATTCCGAAGGGCTCTTGCGGCAAATCCATCCCCGGTTGCGATTTAAGGGTGGACAGCCCAGACCCGCGCAAAATTCCCGGCGAAATTCAAGTGCGCGGTTGGAACGTATTTTTGGGTTATTATAAAAATGAAGAAGAAACCGCTAAGTGCTTTACCGAAGACGGTTGGTTCCGTACCGGTGACATCGGCGTGATAGATTCCAAAGGCTATCTTTACCTTCGCGGCCGAAGCAAGTGCATGATACTCGGTTCCTCCGGACAAAACATCTATCCCGAAGAACTTGAGGCGGTGGTGAATAATGTTTCTTATGTGGTGGATTCGCTTGTTATAGAAGACGGCGGCAAACTTACCGCATTGGTTTATCCTGATTATCAGCAGGCGGCTACTGATGGAATGGAGAAAGAAGCCCTCGAGGCCAGGCTCAATGCCGAATTGCCGGAGATAAACAAAATTTTGCCTGCATTCGCCCAAATCAGCAGATTGGAGTTTATGCCGGAAGATTTTGAGCGCACCCCGAAGCGCAGCATCAAGAGGTATCTGTATCAGAGGAATCAATAGACAGCATACCTTCTGAGAATAGCATACTTCCGCAAATGCGAAACAACAATAGACAGAATGAATAAATTCGACGAAAAGTATTTGCGTATGGCCAAAATCTGGTCTACGAACTCTTATTGCAAACGCCGCCAGGTGGGCGCTTTGCTGGTAAAGGAC
>JAAZIW010000221.1 GCA_012800665.1 Rikenellaceae bacterium | reverse complement strand
GCCGCCAAAGAGCTTAAAACCAAGCCCACGCAGCACTCTGTGCAGACTCTTCAACAGTCCGGAGTGCATCCTGATGTAATTGTCTGCCGGACCGAAAAGGAGCTTACCCCCGATCTTCGCCGCAAAATGGCGCTTTTCTGTAATGTAAAGCCCGGTCATGTTATCCAAAGCATAGATGCCTGGAGCATTTATGAAGTACCATTCAATATGATGGAAGAAGGGCTCGATGCCATGGTTTGCGAGCACTTGGGGCTGGAGACCAAAGAGCCCGATTTGAGCGGTCTTAAATCTTTCTTGAAAAAACTAAAAAATCCGACAAAAGAGGTGAATATCGCTCTTGTCGGTAAATATGTGGAGCTTCAAGATGCTTACAAGAGCATTCAGGAGTCTTTCATCCATGCCTCAGCCGCTACCGGCTGCAAGGTGAATGTAATCTCGGTGCACAGCGAACATTTGGAAGAAGGCAACGCAGAGGCGAAACTCGGCAATATGGATGGGATCTTAGTAGCTCCGGGCTTTGGCGAAAGGGGGCTTGAGGGGAAGATAGTGGCTGTCCGATATGCCCGCACAAAAAATATCCCTTTCTTTGGCATCTGTCTTGGCCTTCAAATGGCTGTGGTGGAAATAGCAAGGGATGTTCTCGGCTGGAAAGATGCCGCTTCCACGGAAGTGAATCCCATTACAACCCACCCTGTAATCGACCTTATGGAAGAACAGAAGAGCAGCAGAATAAAAGGCGGAACCATGCGCCTGGGGGCTTATGACTGCCGCCTTAAAGCCGGAAGTCTTGCACATAAGATTTATGGGAAAGAACTGATTTCCGAAAGACACCGCCACCGCTACGAATTCAATTATTATTGCCAAGCGGATATGGAACGTGCAGGACTCTTTGTAACAGGTAAAAATCCTCAGACCGGTCTGGCTGAAATCATGGAAATGCCTTCACATCCCTTCTTTATAGGAGTTCAGTTTCATCCTGAATACAAGAGCACTCCGGAGCATCCTCAGCCCATTTTCGTAGCTTTTGTGGATGCTGCCATAAAGTATAAGGAAAATCATGCGTAGGCTTCTTTTCCTGATAGCTGTTTTGCAATGTATTTCCTGTTCCGGGGGAGTGCGCGACTATAAAATCTCTGTTGTAGCATCATACCCTCACGATAATAAGGCTTATACTCAGGGACTTTTCTTTTATAATGATGTGCTTTACGAAAGCACGGGAGGGTATGGAGAGTCGAGTTTCAGAAAAGTGGAACTCTCCACAGGCAGGGTGCTGGAGCAAATAGATTTCTCACGCAAATACTTTATCGAGGGCTCCTGTATGCTGGACGGGAAACTCTATCTCCTTACTTGGACCAACAATATGGCCTTTGTTTATGATGCTGAAACGCTGAAATATGAACGCACTTGGAGTTATCCCCGCGAAGGCTGGGGTCTCACCACGGATGGTACTTTGTTATATGCTTCGGACGGCTCCAATAAGATATATGTGCTTTCAAAGGATTTTAAGCTTCAAAGGACCATTTTTGTGAAGTTGGAAGGGCGTAATTTGCGTTATATCAATGAACTGGAATGGGTGGATGGGAAGATTTGGGCCAATGTGTACACCACTGAAATGATAGTTGTCATAAATCCTGAGAGCGGTGAGGTGGAGAGCCGTATCGACTGCACAGGCCTTCTGCCCAAAAATCTTCGTACTCCCGACACCGATGTGCTTAACGGAATTGCCGTCAATTCCAAAGGTGAGATTTTCCTTACAGGCAAAAACTGGCCGAAACTCTATCAGGTTAAGCTGACAAAAAGTCATTAAAATTTTATCTTCACACTGCCCATAGCGGTAAAGCCTGCTGCGGGGAAGAATCCTATCTGATAATAGCGGTTCCCGTTGGTATAGCCTCCGCTTTCGTAAATGGCTGAATACACCCAGCCGCTTATGGCATAATGGGCATCGAAAATATTGCTGAAATTGCATCCGAACACTACTTCACGAAGGAATTTCGGAAACTTGAGCGTGTAGCTGAGATTAAGGTCTGATGTGGTATATGAAGGCAGTGACCTGTCTTGGTTTTGGGTGTTGTCCAAATACATCCTACTTACATATCCCGTATGCCAGCTTGCTCTGAAAGCCCCAAGATTAACGTCTATAAAGCCGTTCAGGATAGCGGACGGAGAGTAGGCGAGAGTGGAATTATCGTAATGGATAATTGTCTCTCCTTTATCCCAGTCTTCCACATGTTCGTCAAAATCCAAAATTTTATTGCGGCTGAGCGCCGCATTTCCTTCTATTGTAAGACATTTGAGTATATTCCAGGCAGCCGAAAGTTCCGTGCCGAACCTGTAAGAGCTTTTAATATTGGTGGTCAAGGCCTCTCCTATATCGCTTTTGGCTCCTGTCTGCACGAATTGGTTTTCATAGTCCATAAAGTAGAGGTTGGCGCTGAGTCTGAAAGGGCCTGCATTATATTGATAACCGGCCTCATAGTCCCTGACGCTTTCGCTCTTCGGCGGCGGATAGGAGCCATTGTCGGTGAAATTATTGCGCTCCGGCTCGCGTGCGCTCATTGCTATGCCGGCATAGGCCCGGTGAGCTCCGTTAGAATAGCTTATGCCCGATTTGGGATTGAAGAAATTGTACTTCACATCAATGTCCAATTCCTGATTGGAGAATGTGCCGTCCTCGTTTTTATAGAATTTGTCGTTCTTGCCATTTGTGATATAATCCACATGCCTGTATTGAAGGTCCAGGTAGATATGAAAATGGTTTCCGAGTTTATATGTGAGTTTTGTAAATACTGAATAATCGTTTTTGGAAGCATCGGAATCATAATATTTGTAATCTTTGTCACCCGCCCTGTATTTGGCATCAAGGGCGGCATCCGCAATATAACTGAGAAGTCCGAAATGCCCCCCTCTGAATTGTTGCAGGGAAATGCCTCCAATCGCATTGTATTTGCTATAACTATAATTTATATTCGCCACTAATCCGTAGCTGTTCTGTTTGAGTCCCTTCTTTCGCACAAAGTCGGTTTTGGAAATCAAAGGGTCGCTGAGACCGAATTTTCCAAGTTTATTGTTATAGCGGAAATCTTCGTAATAACCGTAGCCGTAGGTGTAATGAAGAGCGGCGTTGCCTGAAAAATGCTGACCCGATCTGCCTGTGAACGAAAGAATATTATGATTCTGCCAAAAATTATCGGTGGTTTGAGGCCAATAGCTGCCATCCCTCATTTTATAACGCTGAGTCCGGTAATTTCCCTTGCTGTCTTTAGGGAAACTCCAACTGCCGGTATCGAAAACTATTTGTTCATATAAAGAATTATAGCGGCCAAGACCATGGGCGTACATATCTTGATAAGTTTTAATCCCTTCATCCATAAGCGAGGCGTCATTATTGCCGGCAGTAACGCCGTTCCATGCCTGACCTGTGTTTTCGAAATTGCCTATATGGTGATAGCGTATAATAAAGTTGCGTCCGAGCCCGTTGAGTCCGAAATAGTAAGAGCCCGAGCGGCCGGAAGTGCCGTGGATATAGCCGTCGGTGGAGGTTTCGTTGTATGCCCCTTCTGCAATGAGGTGTTTCCAAAACAATCCTGTAGAGAAAGAGACTCCGGTATTGAAGGTATTGCAGCTGCCGAAAGAGCTGCTTATTTCTCCGCCGGCAGAAAGAGAGGGTTTTTTGGTGGATAATGAGACGGAACCGCCGAATGCCCCGTCTCCATTGGTGGATGTGCCCACGCCCCTTTGAATCTGTGCGCTGCCGAGCAGGGAGGAATAGCCGTTCATATTCGCCCAAAACACGCATTGGTCTTCGGGTGAATTAAGCGGAACTCCGTCAATTGTGACATTTATCCGGGAATCGCCGGCTCCGCGTATGCGCATATAGGTGGTTCCTATGCCAAGGCCGTTATCGCTCCAGGCCAAGACTCCCGGGGTGCGTGAAAACAACATTGGGAGTTCGCGTCCCGAAAAAGAAAACTCCTGCAGTTCGCTTAGGCCGAGATTCGCTACAGCAAAGGGGGCGTTCCTGTTTGCCCTTACGCCGAGCACAATGGCTTCGGAAAGCTCCTCCACCACGGCAGTTGTGTCTTTGGCATAAAGACTATCGAGCGAAAAGAGGCATATACTAAGCGTCACAAAGGAAAATAAAAAACCTCGCATAATTAAATATAATTATATGCGGGGCTTCTTTGCTCCCTACGAAGGCATTATCCTTGTCAGGTTCTTAGGGTATAATCTCAGCCGTAACGGCACCCCCGCAAATTTTGTATTTGAGCCACTTACAAGGCTTGAACTTGTGACCTGCGCGTTACGAATGCGCCGCTCTACCAACTGAGCTAAAGTGGCATTTGGTTTGCAAAGATAGCAATATTTTTGATTAGATTTGCACTATGAATGTTTCCGGCATTTTGTTTTCTCTGCTTGCGCTGACTCTGCCTATGAAGTCAAATGTAAACATAGGCACGGGCGAAGATCAGGTATATATAGTACATTATAAATGGGGTCTGCTCAATGCAGATGTCGCCAGGGCATATTGGTCAGTGGATTCCACTTCGCTGCAAGGCGTTCCGGCATACAAAGCCCGCATATATGGCAGAAGCGCCAAGTTTTGTGAAGCTATAATAAAGATACGCGAAGATTTTCAGTCATGGTTTTCTCCCTCCGATATGCGTCCCATCAAATCCTTTCGCAAAGCTGTAGAGGGTAAGTTCGAGGGGGGAGAGAGCTACGAGTATGATTGGGAGGAGGGCAAACTCCGCATGACCATTGATGTGAATGAAAAAGTTTCGCATAAGGAGTTCGAAATCGAAGACGGGCTTCTGGATGTTCCGACCCTTTTCTTCTTTTTCCACAATATCGATGTATCAAAGCTGCTTGCCGGCTCTTCTTTTAGTGTCAAACTTGCCGTAGGTGATAATATAGAAAACATCGGCTTTAAATATGTCGGTATAGAACGCCTGAATGTGAAGGGCTTGGGTAATCTCTCCACACATAGGTTTCTTATAAAAGTAAGCACCGGCAATACCTTTGATACCAAAAGCGATATATCTGTCTATGCCACTGATGAGGGAGGTTCCCTTTTGCCGGTTTATTTCGATGCCCCCATGCGTCTTGGCCGTGTGGTTATCCGACTTCTTCCGGATAGTTTCAAGCGAAAATGATTTTGAAACTCTGAATTATTTTGCTTTCAGATGAAAGCTCGATACGGCAAGGCTCATCTTTCCTTGAGCACAAGGGCAGCAATGGGGTGAGTTCCAAACAAATGAGGTCTCCTCGCCGGACAAGGCAGGAGCGTGTGGCTGCGGCAATTGCCTTATGGATGGCATCCGGCTCTCTTTCCGGAAATCGGAATAAAGTTTCAGCTTCTGCCTTGTCTGCCATATAGCGCTTTATACTTAAAAAACCTTGGTGAATACTGCTCTCTAAGGATAGTTCCGGCAAAAATGAAGTTCCGTCCAAACAGGCTGATGCTGCAAAGGAGGCTAATCCCTTGAAGGGCTGTGCATAAAGCAGCATGCCATAGCCGACGGCATCGTAGTAGCGGGGGGCGAAACTTTCCCCAATGCATTTTCCTGCATGTGAGATATGTGCGTACAGGACCGGAGTGAACGAGAGATAGTCGATGAAGTCGGGGGCATAAAAGTCCTCGCTCTTTCTATTCCAAGAACTGTCAGGTCTGGCATATACCAAACTATCTGCCGTGCATACCAGTATATTCATGTTTTAGAACTGAATGTCTTTTTTAGAACAGAGTGTCGCCGCTCCACTTCTCCTTTAGCCCGTTCAGGGCCTCCTGGCTTGCAGGACCGCTCTTTTCGGCCTCCAACTCTTTGCGGATACGTGCAAATTGAGCCTTGGTGTCGAGTGGAAAACTGCCGTTTTCCACCCAGGTAAAATATGAGGGCTCCTTTTCAAAAACTTCGCGGGCGCTTTTATCTTTGTGCTTGCCGAAATTTATGAGAATGTGTGAGGGGTCTTTGAGTCCGCTGTCGTCATAGATTAGCCGTCCCGAAAAATCAACATATTTTTTGCCTGCGAAAGCGCCCATGGAAGAGATGTCGTTTTTCAGCTCCCGGTACATATCCAACTGGCCTTTCAACACCTCATAGGTGGCAAGCGTGTCCGCCTCGGCGCTATGGGCATTGTCCAATTCTTTTCTGCAATAGAAACGATAGGCAGCCTTGAGATTGCGAGGCTCCATGGCGTGATAAATGTTCTGCACATCCACCATTACGGGCTCGTGGAGATCTATTTCTATTGCAGACAGCATTTCTTGAGCCTTTTGTTTGTCCGCCTCCAAAGCCTTGGGATTTTTGATACAGTCTTTTACTCTTTCTATTTCTTCAACCAGCAGAGGGAGGTCGAATTTGGCGGCATTGAAGCCCGCGAGGTCAGAGCCCCGCAGCCACTCTACGATTTCTGGAGCGACATCTATGAATCTTGGGCAGCCGGTGAGCATATCGTCAGTTATGCCGTTAATGGCGGACGCTTCAGGGCTGACAGGTCTTTGTTTATTGTTTTCGTAGTCCCAGGGTTTGATTTTCCAGGTTTTTACCTTGGGATCAGGATTGCCGGGGAAGACTTTTACAAAACAGAGTTCTATTATCGATTCCGTGGGAATATCAAGACCCGTACTCTCTATATCGAAGAAAAGAAGGGGTCTCTGCAGATTGAGTTCCATGATGCTACGAAACCATTATGGGCATGAGAATGCCGCAAAGCTTTTCGCTTTCAGCTTCTTCCTCTGCGGGAACTATGAGGGCTGCACGGCGGGCATCAGCAAATTTGAAGACTATGGTGTTGCAGTTCATATTGGAGAGGATATCCATGAGGAAAGAAGACTTGAAGCCTATTGTAAGCTCGTCTCCTGAATAGTCACAGGTGAGCTTTTCATAGGCGGCAATATTAAAGCCGAGGTCTTGAGCGGTAAGTTCCAACTGGCCTTCTTTAATGTCAAATTTTATATGGTTGGAAGCTTTGTTTGCAAAAACACTCACACGGCGCAAGGTGCTGAGCAGCTGTTCGCGGTCGATTTTGAGCACATTGCTGTTGTTCTGCGGTATTACATCGCGGTATCTTGGATATTTGCCCACTACCAAACGGCAAATCATTGTGGTTTGGCCGAAAGAGAACACTGCGTTTGAGGAGTCAAATTTTATATTTACGTTTTCATCTTCTTTGGAAACCGTGTTGCGAAGCACTCCGGCCGGCTTTTTATGAAGAATGAAAGATGCCGTTTCGCTTGCCTTTACATCCGGGGTGGTGTAGCAGATGAGTTTGTGCGAGTCGGAAGCTACGAGAGTGGTGCTTTCGGGTGAGATGTCAAAGAAAATTCCGTTCATCACAGGGCGCATTTCATCATCGGCTGTGGCGTATATTGTGCTTGAGGTTCCCTCAATTATGGTATTGGCCGGAAAGTTTACCTCCAAGGCATCTTCACCAACGCCTTTGATTTCGGGATAATCTGCTGCGGGGAAGTAGGGAAGAGTGGAATTACCATTGCTCCAAATGCATTCGAAAGAGCTTTCTCCTGTAGTGCGAATGGTGACAGGTTGATCCGGCAAAGCCTTGAAAAGGGCGATTAATTGACCGGCCGGTGCGGTAAGGCTGCCATCTTCTTTTGAATCCACCTTAACCACCGTGCGGAGAGTGAGTTCCTGATCGGAGGCTGTAATTTCGAGTTTGTCGCCATTGAGCACAAACAGGAAGTATTCCAAAATCGGGAGAGCGGTTTTTACCGGGACAGCCTTTGAGACGTCCATCATGCCTTTGAGCAGTTCTGCGCTTGAAACGTTGAATTCCATATGTTTTCTTTCTTTTTAGTCGGATTGCAAATATACCTATTTAATTTTAGAATTTGGCATATCTTTTGATTTTTTATTACTCGGCTAATTCAAGCAGGAATCAATAAAAACAATAAAATATGAAAAAAGAATTTATTACTACTATCATTTCAGTGCTTTGCAGCGCTTTAGTGGCAGTTTTTATAGTTAAGACCGCATCTCCAAAGGCGAGAGCGGCCGAAACAGCCACAACTTATTCAATCGACGGCAGTGTGGTTCGTACTGTCAATTTGGCAGACAGCGACTATCCCGACCTGACTTTTGCGGCAGAATCATCTGCCGATGCAGTTGTATTTGTAAAAGTGGGATTAAGAACCTCAGACCAATTGAATAATCTGCCTCCGATGTTCCGCTATTTCTTCGATATTCCTCAAGAGAGGCAGGTGAGCGGCTCAGGCGTTATAATCAGGCCCGACGGCTATATAGTTACAAATAATCATGTCGTGGCCGGAGCAGATAAGATAGAGATTACGCTTAACAATAATAAAAGCTATCCCGCCAAATTAATAGGAAGCGATCCTCCCACCGATGTGGCTCTGCTTAAGATAGAAGCGGAAGGCTTGCCCGTTGTCCCCTTCGGCGACAGCGATGCCCTGCGTCTTGGCGAATGGGTGCTGGCAATAGGTTCTCCGCTCGGAGAGGAGCTCCGCGGAACCATTACTGCCGGAATAGTTTCAGCCAAGGGGCGCAGCATGCCGAATATGCAGGGTGAATTCAAAATCGAATCTTTCATTCAGACTGACGCCGCTGTGAATCCCGGTAACTCCGGCGGCGCTCTTGTGAACAAAAAGGGTGAACTTGTAGGTATCAACACCGCAATAGTTTCAAGGACAGGCTCTTATGCAGGCTATTCTTTCGCAGTTCCCAGTAATATTGTAAAGAAGATTGTGGGCGACCTGATTGACTTCGGCAGTGTAAAACGCGCGAAACTCGGAATAGCAATGAGTGGAATAACTCAAGAAATGGCTGATAAAATGAAACTTTCTTCGTTAAAGGGCGTATATGTTAACGAGGTTACCAAGGGAAGCGCTGCCGAAAAGGCGGGCATGAAGGAAGGCGATATAATCGTAAAGATAGACGATAGCAAAATTACAACCCCTTCCAGCGTACAGGCCAAAGTAAACAGCTACCATCCCGGCGATAAAGCCGTGATTACCATACTTCGCGACGGCAAGACCAAAGACCTTAAAGTACAATTCCAGGGAACCGTTGAGGCAACCGGAGTGGTTACAGAAGACGGCAGCGTTGCTTTTTATGGAGGCACACTCCGCAGCGCACCGCAACAAAGTCTTGCCGCATTCGGCCTCAAACAGGGTGTCGAAGTAGTAAGTTCGGGCAGCGGCAAGTTGGCCGAATCGGGAGTTCCGGAGGGTTTCATTATACTCTATGTGAACGACCAGGCCGTAGGTACACCTCAAGATATAGTGGAACTTGCGAAGAAGAGTAAGCGCAATGTTTATATTGAGGGCATACATCCCAACGGTAAGATTGGCTTCTTCGGCTTCGCCAAAGAATAAAAAACAAAATGCGTCAACTAAAGATTACCAAATCGATCACCAACCGCGAGAGCGCCTCGCTGGACAAATATCTGCAGGAAATAGGCCGTGAAGAGTTGGTGACTCCCGAAGAAGAAGTAGAACTTGCACAACGCATACGCAAAGGCGATCAGGAGGCTCTGGAGAAACTCACCAGAGCCAACCTGCGTTTTGTGGTGTCTGTGGCAAAGCAGTATCAAAATCAGGGTCTCAGTTTGCCGGACCTTATAAATGAAGGCAATTTAGGTCTTATAAAAGCAGCTGAAAAATTCGACGAAACCAGAGGTTTCAAGTTCATTTCCTATGCCGTTTGGTGGATACGCCAAAGCATCCTGCAGGCTCTTGCAGAGCAAAGCCGCATTGTGCGCCTGCCGCTGAATCAGGTAGGCTCTCTCAATAAGATAAACAAGGCTCTCGGCAGATTTGAGCAGGAGCATGAGCGTCAGCCGTCTACCGAAGAACTCTCAGAAATGATAGATCTTCCTCAGGAAAAGATAGCCGACACCTTGCGCGTAAGCGGCCGCCACGTGAGCGTGGATGCCCCTTTTGTAGAGGGTGAAGACAATTCCCTTTTGGATGTGCTTCCGAACGAAGACAGCCCTATGGCCGATAAGGGTCTTACCAACGAAAGCCTGAGTATCGAAATAGACAGGGCGCTGCAGATATTGACTCCGCGCGAACGCGAAATAATCAGGAGCTTTTTCGGTATCGCTTGTCAGGAGATGACTCTCGAAGAAATCGGAGAAAGACTGGACCTCACTCGTGAACGTGTCCGCCAAATCAAAGAAAAGGCAATACGCAAGCTCAAGAAATCACCGGCAAAGAAACTTCTCCAAAGTTATATTTAGCTTAAGATGACAGCCGAACAGTTCATTGCCCTCAAGGCATCAGAAGCCGTGAAGGCCCTTTATGGAGTGGAAATAGAGCCCGAAGCGCTTCAAGTTCAGGTAACGCGCAAAGAATTCGAGGGCGACTATACTCTGGTGGTCTTCCCGCTTCTGCGTATTTCGCATGCTTCGCCCGATGCAACCACAAAGGCATTGGGAGACTTTTTTTTAGAGAATTGTCCCGAAATAGAAAAGTATAACGGAGTAAAGGGCTTTCTGAACCTTACTCTCAGCAATCTTTTTTGGAAAGAAGCATTCTCGGAAATCGTCGGGAATAATGAATACGGTCAGCTGCCTTCCACAGGCAAAACGATTATGGTGGAGTTTTCTTCACCGAACACCAATAAGCCTTTGCATTTGGGACATGTCCGCAACAATCTGTTAGGTTCAAGCGTTTCCGATTTGCTTAAGGCGGCAGGCAATAAAGTAATAAAGTCCACCCTTGTAAACGACCGCGGCGTGCATATTTGCAAGAGCATGTATGCCTGGAAGACATGCTTTAATGGCGCTACTCCGGAATCTACGGGCAAGAAAGGAGATCATTTTGTAGGAGACTGTTATGTGAAGTATTCGCAGTTGGAAAAAGAGGATTCTTCCGCAAATGAGAAGGTGCATGAGATGCTTGTGAAATGGGAGCAGGGAGATGCCGAAGTGCGTGCTCTGTGGAAGAGGATGAACGGCTGGGTGCTGGAAGGTTTTGAGCAAACTTATAAGGAGTTAGGCATCAGCTTCGATCAAGTGCATTATGAGTCTCAGACCTATCTGTTAGGTAAATCCTTGGTGCAGAAAGGGCTCGATATGAATGTGTTTGTAAAGGATGCGGACGGCTCGGTATGGTGCGACCTTACTCCCGATGGCTTGGACCGCAAACTCCTTCTCCGTTCGGACGGCACATCCGTTTATATTACTCAGGACCTCGGTACTGCCGAACGCCGTTTCAAAGAAAACAATCTGGATTCCCACATCTATGTTGTAGGAGATGAGCAGAATTATCATTTTCAGGTACTCAAGCTCCTGCTTGGAAAACTCGGCTTCCCATGGGCGGAACAAATCCATCATCTCTCCTACGGTATGGTGGAACTTCCTGAAGGCAAGATGAAAAGCAGGGAAGGCACCGTGGTTGATGCCGATGAACTTATAGCGCAGATGAAGGAAGAAGCGCGCAATGTATCTGAAGAAAGCGGAAAACTTGCGGATGCTTCTGCCCGTGAAAAGGAAGAACTCTATTCTATTATCGGTTTAGGGGCTCTCAAATACTTTATCCTCAAGGTTGACCCGAAGAAGACCATGCTTTTCAATCCTCGTGAGAGCATCGATTTTAACGGCAATACAGGTCCTTTCATACAATATACTCATGCTCGGATCAGAAGCATTTTACGCAAGGCAAAGGAACAGGGCTTGGAGGACAAGCCGACGGATGCTCCGCTTAGTGCAAGGGAAATACGCTTAGTGCAAATGCTTTCCGGCTATCCGCAAAAAATTTCTGAAGCGGCTTCTATGCTTTCTCCGGCAATTATTGCCAACTGGTGTTACGACCTTTCAAAAGAATTCAACAGCTATTATCACGAAACCCCTATTCTTAAGGAAGAAGATGCCGAATCGCAGAGTCAAAAACTTTGTCTGATCAGGTGCGTTGCGGACGTTCTTGCGAGGGCGACAGGAATTTTAGGCATAGATTTGCCCGAAAGGATGTAATATTTTTTGCTTATTTCAAAATTTGACTTATTATTGCCATCGAATATTGAACTTTAAGTTTTATGATTCAGCCGAGCAATAAGAAAAGACACGTAGTCAGCTACGAAAATATGTCGCCCGAACTTCAGGCGGCATTCAACGAAAAGTATCCGAAAGGATTTCAAGATTACTTGGGAGACCTTGTAAAATACTTCAAGCCTGATGGAACACCATTCTATGCAGTTACGGTGGAAACAACCGAGGTTATTTATCTGGTGAAAATTCAGATAAAGACCGATGATATTGAGGATATAGAACGTTGGCTTGAGGGTGAGGGAGATGATGATGACGATCAGGTAACAGGAACCTCAACAGGTCGCGAACCCGATGAGAGCACTCTTCCGGACGACAATATTGCCCAATATGGTTCCGATGATGATGACGCTTCGGAGGACAACTGATGCGGGCAAATCGCCTAAAACTATCCGAAAGGTCTAAAATCCTTCTGCTGAGCCTCCTGGTGGGTCTCGGTTCGGGTTTTGCGGCTGTGCTTTTGCTGAAAAGCATTTCTTTCATACAAAGTTTCATCTTTCCCATAGTAAACAAAGGCGGCTTCAGCTGGGCGGCGCTCGTCTTTCCCGCCCTCGGCATGCTGATATCTCTTCTTCTTACCCTATATCTTATCAAAGATAATATCAGTCATGGAGTAACCAAAGTGTTGCTGGCCGTATCAAAGAAGGAATCCCGTATAAAACCGCATAATATGTGGTCGTCGCTGCTCACTTCCGCCATAACCATAGGAATGGGCGGCTCCGTGGGTGCGGAAGCTCCTATTGTTTATACCGGAGCTGCAATAGGAAGCAATGTGGGCCGCTTCTTCAAACTTTCGTACCGCAACATCACCATTCTTCTCGCCTGCGGTGCCGCCGGAGCTGTAGCAGGCATCTTCAAAGCTCCTCTTGCCGGTATACTTTTCACTATGGAAATTCTGCTTTTAAATCTGAATTTCGTAAGTATAATGCCCCTGCTGCTCAGCACTCTTACCGCTACGGTGGTGTCATACTTATTTACCGGTCTTCATACTCCGTTTGCCTGTACAATAGCGCCATTCCAAATGGGCAATATGCCCTTTTATTTGATTTTAGGCATTTTCTGCGGTTTTTGTTCTCTGTATTTCACCCGTGTCACCTTGAAGCTCGAAGACCGTTTCGCACATCTGCGCAAGCCGTTTGTGAAGTGGGGTATAGCCGCTCTCGGGCTTGGAATATGTATTTTGCTCTTTCCACCGCTCTTCGGAGAGGGTTATAATTTTTTGGGAACCTTGTTGAACGGGGGAGCTTGGAATTTCGATGGAGAATCTCCCATTGCGGGAATGCTCCGCACTCCTTGGGTTGTACCTATATTCGCACTTTTAGTTATGCTTTTCAAAGTTCTCAGCATGACTTTTACCAATGCCGGAGGGGGAGTGGGCGGAACCTTCGGCCCCACCCTTTTCGTAGGCGCCTTGGCAGGCTTTATCCTATCACGCAGCATGAATCTCGCGGGGTTGCAGCTTCCCGAACAGAATTTCGCTCTTGTGGGCATGTCGGGACTTATGGCGGGTGTGATGCAGGCTCCCATGACGGCAATCTTTTTAATCGCTGAAATTACAGGAGGTTATGAACTTTTACTTCCTCTGATACTTTGCTCTGCCGTTTCTTTCGGCACCACCCGTATTTGGGAGAAATATTCCATCTATGCCAAACAAATCGCCCAGAGCGGCGACCTTTTATCACGCGACAGCGACAAGGCTGTGCTGACTCTTCTTAAAACCGATGAACTTGTATCCGACAAATATCCTCATATATATGTAAATCAGAGTCTTGCCGATATCATTCCTATTATAGTAAACAGTACGGTGACGGATTATCCGGTTTTGAAAGAGGACGGTAGTTTGGCAGGTATGCTTGAAATTGATGAAATCCGTAAGCATATGTTCGAGCCGGAGGATGCCTCAGAAATATCTGTACGCTCGCTTATGCTGTCCCCAAGGGCTATTGTGCAAGAGGGCGAAAAAATGGAAAGCGTAATGCACAAGTTTGATGTTACCGATGCCTGGCGCCTGCCGGTATTGGACTGCGAAGGCAAATATATAGGAATTATATCCCGCTCGCGCATATTGAAAGCATACCGAGAGGAGCTGAAGCAGATAACAAAAGAGGACTGAGTTTCATGAAACAGATTTATATAGACCATATAGCAGAGCGGCTTCAGCTTAAAACCTGGCAGGTGGAAAATTGTACGCTTATGTTTGAGGAAGGGAATACCATTCCTTTTATTTCGCGCTATCGCAAGGAAAAAACAGGAGGCATGGATGATGCAGAAATTGCCGAACTCAAGCATTATTTGGATGTCTTTGAGGAGATGGAGACCCGCAAGGCCACCATACTCAAGGTTATAGAGGAGGCAGGAGGGCTTACCGGGGAACTCCGCTCGCGTATAGAAAATTCCGTTTCTTCCACCGAACTTGAGGACTTATACCTGCCATGGCGTCCGAAACGCAGAACCCGAGCCACTATCGCCAAAGAACTCGGACTTGAGCCTCTTGCAGACCTTCTGATGGACAAGCGCACTTCCGACCCTTACGCTGCAGCAAAAAACTTTGTAAATGAAGAAGTGCCCGATGTGGAGCAGGCCCTTGCCCATGCACGCGACATTCTTGCCGAAAGGGTTTCGGAACACATTGCCGTAAGAGAAAATCTACGGGCATCTTTCCGTCGGCGCCGGCTTCTTTCGAAAGCCACAAAAGCTGCGCTTTCAGACCCTGAGGCATCCGGAAAATACCGCTCTTATTTTAATTTCAGCATCCCCCTTGCCCGTATTCCGGCTCATAATCTGTTGGCGATTCTGCGGGCTTCCAACGAGGGCTTTCTAAATGTGGATTTGGATGTGGATGCCGAAAAATGTTCAGCTAAAATATATTATGACTATTGCTCTTCGCTCGGCTATCCTTCTCAGGCCTGTGCCCCTCAGCTGCGTGAGGCGGTGGCTGATAGTTTTGAGCGCTTGCTGCATCCATCAATTTCGGGGGAAATAATACGCGAAGCAAAGGCAAAGGCGGATGCCGAAAGCATAATTGTTTTCGGAGAAAATCTTCGTCAACTTCTGCTTAGCGCTCCTGTAGGACAAAAAGTCACATTGGCTCTCGACCCCGGCTTCAGGAATGGTTGCAAGATAGCCGTCTTGTCCGAGCTGGGAGAGCTTCTTTACCATACGGTAATTTATCCTCATCCTCCACAAAACGAAAAGGTCAAAGCTCTTGTTGCCTTGCAGGAGATGGTGGAAAAATATAAGGTTCAGGCAATAGCGGTTGGAAATGGAACCGCTTCCCGCGAGAGTATGGAATTCCTGCGCAAACTCGAACTTCCGGAAGGTTGCAAGGTTTGGACTGTTTCCGAAGACGGGGCTTCCATTTATTCCGCCTCGGAGGTGGCCCGCGAAGAATTCCCTGAAGAAGATGTGAGCGTTCGCGGAGCCGTTTCGATCGGCCGCCGTCTGCAGGACCCGCTTTCCGAGCTTGTGAAAATAGACCCCAAGAATTTAGGAATAGGGCAGTATCAGCACGATGTGGATCAGGCTTTGCTTAAAGAAAAACTTGATAACACCGTCGAGGCTTGTGTTAATTCAGTCGGAGTCAACCTCAATACCGCATCTCCTTATTTGCTGCGCTATGTTGCGGGAATAGGTCCGAGCCTTGCAAAAGCCATAACGGCATTCAGGACTTCACAGGGAGCTTTTTCTTCGCGCAGTGAATTGCTTAAGGTGCCGCGCTTGGGGCCCAAAGCTTATGAGCAATGCGCAGGTTTTTTACGGGTGAAGGGAGCGGAAAATCCCCTTGACGATTCTGCAGTGCACCCCGAAAGTTATTTTGTGGTGGATAAAATGGCGGCTGACTTAGGCGTTTCGGTGAGTGAACTCGTGGCTAATGAAGAGCTTTGCTCCAAATTAGAGCCCTCGCGCTATGTGGATGCCAAGACAGGCCTCCCTACCGTAAATGATATTATCAGCGAACTAGCAAAGCCCGGCTTGGATCCTCGCGAAGCCGCTGCTGAATTTTCTTTTGCTGATGACATCCATAGTATAGAAGACTTGAAAGTCGGTATGGAGCTTCCGGGTATTGTTACCAATATAACCGCTTTCGGAGCCTTTGTAGACATAGGCCTTCATGATAACGGTCTTATACATATAAGCCAAATGGGTGTTCGAGGCAAAGTTAATCCATCGAAGGTGGTAAAGCTTCACCAGCAGGTAAAGGTAAGCGTGATTGGCGTAGACCTTGAAAGGAACAGGATAGCCTTAAGGCTCCTTAATACGTAGTTTTGATATTAAAAACAGAAAACAATGAGAAAAATATTCTTGCTTTTATTTACCGCATTCGCTTTGTTATTTGTTAGTTGCAGTAGTTTTGCACAAAGCGGAGAGCGAGTTAAGATGTCCTACAACTTTGTGGATTTTAATTCCATAGATATATCGGGTAATTTCCAGGTGGAATTGAGTCAGGGGAAATATTCGGTATTCGTTGATATTCCCGAAGAGTTCGAACCTTATCTCAAGGTAAAACTTCGCGATGGAGAACTTCATATATATTATAATAAGCTGCCGTTCAAATTACGCTATCTTATCGGCCGGGGCGGCTGGTTTTCCATTGCCAAAATTTCACTTCCCAAAATTGAAGAGATTGAGTTGTCCGGCGCAAGCTCTCTTGATGCACAGGATTTGAAGAGTTCTAATCTGAGCATAGATTGCAGCGGTGCATCCAAGGTGGATGTTTCAGGTGACTTCGGCATGCTGGTGATTGACTGTTCGGGTGCCTCCCGGGGTGATATTTCGGGAGAAGCCAAGATATTCAGGCTTGAGGTATCCGGTGCAAGCCGCATTGATGCCGAAAAATTATTGTGCAACAAAGCGGAGCTTGATGTTTCCGGAGCATCAAGAGCGTCTGTAAATGCGCTTGACCGCCTCGAAATCGATTGTTCGGGCGCCAGCAGTGTTGCCTATAAGATTAAAGACGACACTCTTCTGCAAGCAGAAAGCAGCGGAGCATCAAATCTTACCCGCATCAGATAAGACAAGCTTTTTCCGGGCTTCTATTTCCCAAGTGCGCAGACGGTCCTTATAGAGATTGTTGGCATTGGTCTGCTCTATTGCAAGGTCGGAGTCGGAGTTTCCCTCCCAACGGCGGCAGTAATAGAGGGTGTCGTAAATGCGCCCGATTTGATATTCACGGCTGATTCTCAAGGCCACGGCATAATCTTCTCCATATTTGGTGACAGGGAAATTAATCCTGCGGAGAAGGGGAGTCCAAAAGCCGCGCGGCGCTCCCAGTCCGTTTATTCTGAGAGCATTGTTGCGTCCATTATCAGGAGTCCATTCGCGGTGATCGATTTTTCCGGGAGGCAGAG
>JAAZIW010000220.1 GCA_012800665.1 Rikenellaceae bacterium | reverse complement strand
TATTCCGCTTGTCCACGGTTTGTGTAAGTTCCAAAAGGCGGTCTGCCAAGGTGCTTTTGCCGTGGTCAATATGGGCAATTATACAAAAGTTGCGAATTTTCTTCATCTCCATAAGTATGCAAAGATATAAAAGAATTTTTCTATCTTCCTCTATAAATCAAGTTTCTTGTTTTTTATACAACCGGCCTGAAATCGCAAGATTTTATGTACATTTGTAAGAATTAAGTTTTAAACAATGAAAACGCTACTTCTTTTCCGCAATTTCGGAATCTGGGAAATTCTAATTATCGCCCTTATTATTTTGCTCATTTTCGGGGGCAAAAAAATTCCTGAACTGATGAAGGGGATCGGCAAGGGGATAAAGAGCTTGAAAGAGGGTCTTTCGGATGCTGATAAAGACATCGACTATATTAAAGATGAGCTCCGGAGCAAGCCTAAGGAGAAAAGCCATTCTGAAGCTCCAAGCCGTCAGGAAGCCCCTAAGGAGAAAAGTAAAGAGCCCGAAGAGCCTGAGGAATAAATGGCCGAGATGTCCTTTTGGGACCACTTGGAGGCTCTGCGCAGTTGCATTCTGAAAGTGCTCGCAGCGCTCGTGGTCGTGTTGGTGGGGTGTTTCATAGCCTTGCCTTATATCTTTGATGCATTTATACTCGGTCCCACTCATTCGGACTTCTTTATGTGCCGCCTGTTAGGCTTTGCCTATGGGCCGACACAGGGCGTAGAAATCATCAACATCAATGTCGCCGCGCAGTTTCTTACTCACATGAGTACCTCGTTTTGGATGGCTTTGGTGCTGGTTTTCCCCTACCTTATATATCAGATATGGGTGTTTGTGAGGCCGGCTCTCTATCAGAGGGAGGTAAAAGGCGTGCGAACAGCTTTCACGGCCGGCACAAGCCTTTTCTATATAGGCTGTGCGGTGGGTTATCTTCTCGTCTTCCCCATCATCTTCCGCTTTCTCGCTCAATACCGCATAGGTACGGAGGTGGTAAATCAAATCAATCTCTCCTCCTACATGAGCATCTTCCTATCCATGATTTTTATAATGGGACTTGTTTTCGAGATGCCCATTCTGTTATGGCTGCTTGGTTCTTTGGGGATAATTAATAAGAAAATGCTTCGCTCGTGGAGACGCTATGCCATTGTAGTGCTGTTGATTTTGGCGGCGGCAATAACTCCCACCGGAGATCCATTTACGCTGATGATAGTTTTCCTGCCCCTTTATTTGCTATACGAATTGAGTATAGTATTCGTTAAAAATGGCTGAGTTTAAATATTATGTTTCCTCGATGAGGCTTCGCACCTTGCCGCTTTCGCTTGCGGGGGTGATTATGGGGTCTCTTCTTGCGGTGGCGGATTATCGCGTGCCCGCTCTCGTGATTGTGCTCCTGCTGCTCACCACAGCCTTTCTGCAAATACTCGCCAACCTCTCCAACGAGCTTGGAGATGTGTTGCGCGGCACCGATACCGCTGAGCGTCAGGGACCCTCTTACGGGCTTAACAGCGGAAATCTCTCTATAAAGGAAATGAAAGGCTGTATAGCCGTGACAGTGATTCTCTGCTGCATTTCCGGCACAGCCATGGTCTGGGTTTCTTTCGGTACGCTTTTGTGCTTGGAGTCGATTCTGCTGCTGCTTTTGGGACTTGCCGCCATTATGGCCGCCATGCGCTATACTTTGGGGCGCAATCCATATGGTTACAGGGCAATGGGAGATTTATATGTGTTTATATTTTTCGGGCTTGTAAGTGTGCTCGGAGCATATTTTGTTTGCGCTCACACCTTGCATTCGTGGCTGTTGCTGCTGCCGGCCTCCACTATGGGTCTGTTCAGCGTGGGCGTACTCAACACCAATAATATCCGCGATATGAAAACCGATTATCCCAATCGAACAACGCTTGCAATGAAGTTGGGGCTGCACAAAGCACGCATCTATCAAACTATTCTCATTGTGCTCGCTTGGGCTTGCATGGTGGCATATACCCTGATGAGACTGCCGGACATTCGGCATTGGCTATATGTGCTCACTCTTCCTCTTTTTGTGATACATCTGCGCGGAGTCTGGACGCATACCGATCGGGACTTGGATAAATATCTTCCGATGCTGGTAATGGCTTCTTTTTTATTCGCAATCCTAAGCGGAATAGGCTTTACGGCGTTTTTGTTTTAGGCGGCCCGCTTTTTCGAAAACGCTTTTTACAGCTCCCCGCCTTGTGGCTTTCAAATTTTCTTGCTTGGCATAGGCTTGCATTGCTTTTTCGCGTGCGCTTGTTTTCCGCATGCGAACCTATGTTATGGCAAATTATTTCTTTGCAGTATAAAGCCTGCAAATCCCTAAGCTGAGGGCGCGATGGCGCACATTGCGAAAGCCTGCACCTTCCATTATATCCATCCACTCTTGTTTTTCGGGGAATTTGCTCACAGATGCAGGCAGATACCTGTAAGCCTCTTTGTTGCGGGACATTTTGCCGCCCACATAGGGCATTATGTATTTGAAATAGACATTGAAGACCTTGCGGGCCAGGAATTTGTCCGGAAGGCCGAGTTCCAGCATAACAAAATGTCCGCCAGGCTTAAGTACGCGCAGCGCCTCGCTCAAGGCCTTTTCTTTATCTTCAAAATTCCGCACCCCGAAGGCCACGCTTACGCTGTCGAAGGTTTCATCCGGGAATTGAAGATTGCAAGCATCCCCTATTAGGGCGCTCACTCTGCTAAGGGGGGTGCCGTCGGAGCCGGGAGGAGTGTCTTTAGAGTTAAGGGGGGTATCATTGGAGCTTAGGGAGGTGCCGTCGGAGCCGTGAAGAGTGCCTTTAGAGTTAAGGGAGGTGCCGTCGGGCTCCAGCCCTGCCTTGGCAAGTTTAATCTTCATTTCAGCCAGCATGCCGTCCGAAATATCTATGCCTGTTACGCGAACTCCCCGCAGGCCGCGCGCTATGGCAATGCTGAAATCCCCTGTGCCACATGCAAGGTCCAATACTTTCGGCCCCTTTATAAAACGTAATGCTCTCCGGCGCCAGCAACGGTCGATTCCGAGAGAGGTAAGATGATTGAAAGCATCGTACTCGGGAGCGATGCTGTCGAACATTTCTCGGATGTCTTTGGCAGATGGCATATTTTCAGGGAACGGGGTCATAGCCGCTTCCGCCCCATGGGTTACAGCGGAAGATTCTTTTTAGCGCAAGCCAGCCGCCCTTAAAAAGACCGTATTTTTCAAGAGCCTCTATGGCGTATTGGGAGCAGGTAGGGGTAAAACGGCAGGAGTTGGGCAGATACGGAGAAATGAACTTCCGGTAAAATTTTATCAGAAGCAGGAAAGGTGCTATAAGTATCTGCCTGAAAGTCATTTGGAGATTTTTTCGATAGCCGCGTTTACGTCTTGTTTTATTTGAGCGAAAGGCAGCACTTCGTCGCCGGTATATTGTAGTAGAATGTCAACGGCTTGTTGAGGCTTCCCGCAGCGGTAGGCTTCCCTTATGCGGCGCTTCAGAAGATTGCGTT
>JAAZIW010000024.1 GCA_012800665.1 Rikenellaceae bacterium | reverse complement strand
TGCAGAGGTCGCTCCGGACAAGTATGTGCTGCACAGAGTGTTAGAGGTAAATGAGGGGAAAGTGATTCTCAAAGGAGACGGAAATTACCGCGGGCAAGAAATCTGCCCTTTGAAAAAGGTTGCCGGTAAGGTAAAGGAAGTGCAGCATATGGATGGTTCGGCTACTAATCCGCAGTCTCCCAGGCAGATGCGCCGTTGGCAGAGATGGATGGCCATTCCGGCAATTGTCAGGAGATATTATTTAGCATTTTATAGAAGAATTAAAAGGATAACACCATGAGAATAATCGAAGGTTTTGTATTGCGCCCTTTGGGCGATGAATTTATCATTACGGGAGAAGGTCCTGCGCAAGTGAATTTCAATAAGATGATTTCTCTCAACTCAACTGCCGCCTATTTGTGGAGGTCGGTTGAGGGCAAGGAATTCAGCGTGGAAGATCTTACTTCTCTTCTATTGGAAGAATATGATGTAGATGAAGCCACTGCATCCAAAGATGCTCTTGCTATAGTGAACAAGTGGATTGAAATAGGTTTGGTTGAGGAATGAGACCTTTCAGAGAATGTTTGCGGGGCTTGTTTGCAACCCTGCGTCCACTGCGTTGGAGAGTGGCCCTGAGCGCCTTTTTAGGCCTGCTGCAGGTGGCCGCATCTCTGTCTTTCGTGTGGTGCAGCAAAAGGGTTGTGGATATAGCTACGGGAGAATTCTCAGGGTCTTTGTTAAAGGGGGTCATCATTTTTGCGGGCATCCTTCTTGTTTTGATACTCCTTCGCACCATATCCCGTTATTGGGAGGGCTACGTGGTGGTGAATGCTCAAAACGATACCCGTTCCAAAGTATTTGAGAGGGTGATGCGTAGCATCTGGCAGGGGAAGGAGCGTTTTCATAGCGGCGATACAATAAATCGTCTTGAAGAAGATATCAGGGTGGTGGTGGATTTCATATGTGTTGCTCTTCCCGACCTACTTGTGACGGTATGCCAGTTTATCGCAGCCAGCATCTTCCTCTTTTCTCTATCCGCGCAACTTGGCTGGATACTCATCTTCATTATGCCCGTTGCTGTTTTGGGCAGCCGCCTTTTCTTCAGGCGTATGCGTTCGCTCACAAACGAAATCCGCAGCGGAGACAGCCGGGTGCAGGCCCACATGCAGGAAACCATACAGCATCGCATTGTCGTGCGCGCCATGGGCAGCACCGATGATGTTGTTGACAGGCTTGATAATATACAGGATGAGGTTCGTGGCAAAACCATTACGAGGCTCAATTATTCGGCATTTTCGCGCATAGTATTGCAAGGCGGATTTTCGCTGGGCTATGCCGCGGCATTTATCTGGAGTGTCTACGGCCTCAGCAATGGAACTGTTACTTATGGTTTGATGACTGCCTTCCTTCAACTCGTAGGGCAGGTTCAAAGGCCCATAGCCGACATTACCATGCAGATTCCCAGATTCATCCGCGCCCTTTCAAGCGAAGACCGTCTGCTGGAACTTTCCGAACAGTCTCAAGAAGAGAACGTTCCGGAAATTCATCTCCCCGGAGCTCCCGGCATACGCCTCGACAATCTTACTTTCACTTATGAGGATGCGAAGAAGCCGGTGTTCAAAGACCTTTCTTTCGACTTCAAGCCCGGCACTATGACAGCGATTACAGGCTCTACGGGCAAGGGTAAAAGCACTCTCGTAAAAGTGATAATGAATCTTCTCAAGCCAGATTCGGGCAGCGTTACTCTTTACGACCCTCCGACCCCTTCCGGCGCCGGGACCCTTTGCAACTTTATGTATGTGCCTCAGGGGAATTCCCTTATGAGCGGAACTATACGCGAAAACCTTCACTTGGCGAATCCTAACGCTACCGATGACGAACTCTACAAGGTGCTTTCGATAGCTTCAGCCGATTTTGTGAAAGAACTTCCGGAAGGCTTGGATACGCTTTGCGCCGAAGTCGGAGCAGGCCTCAGCGAGGGCCAGGCCCAGCGAATTGCCATTGCACGGGCTTTGCTGCGTCCTGGAGGCATCCTTATTTTGGATGAAGCGACATCTGCCCTTGATGCACAAACCGAAAGAGACTTGCTTGCAGGTCTGGCGCATGAATACCACGGCCGCAAAACCATACTCTGCATAACTCATAGGCCGGCAGCCACCGACTATGCAGATTTTTCTCTCAAACTGGCTTAATCTTTGTATCTTTGCAATCGAAGAACGAAACAGTCATGAATCTTAAATCGATTTCCACAATACTTTGTCTTGCCTCGATTGTGCTCTCAGGCTGCAAAAAAGAGGAAGAAGAAACCAAGCCGATACTTTTGGGTGAGGTAAAATTCGCCGACCTTCCCTCCTATGTGAAAAAAGGGGAGAGTTTTCATATAACGGTGTCCGGGGCCTACCGCGAGGACGGTTCAACCCTCGTGGGTTATCGCTATCGCGATCCGTTGAAAGCCGTTTACGATACTTTGCGTCGGGAGAATGAAGAAGGGCCGGTGGAGTTTGACTTCGTTATATCCAAAGACACTCTCGGTACCTTCGGGCTAGGCGTACATGCTTTTGCCACAGGTTATTACGGAATCAGCAAATACAGCTTTTTCACCGTGGTGAATTCTTCACTTGGAGAGAAAGGCTCGCTTAGCAAACATCCTTTCGGCAGCGCCCTTAAAACCACCATTGCCGATGGCAGGGACGGTAAATCCTATTATATAACTACCGTCGGCGGAAAAAGCTGGATGGCTCAAAACTTGGCTTACAGCGCAAACGGCACTATGGGAAGGCCATATGAAGATTCCGAGGCCATGAACGATATTTTCGGCCGCTATTATAGTCACGATGAAGCTCTCACCGCCTGTCCCGAAGGCTGGAAACTGCCAAGCGATGCCGACTTTGTCGCCCTTGCCGGCAGCGGAAATGTGCGCGAAAAAATCTTAGATGTTGCAGGCGCACTCAAAGGGGATGTTTATTTCAACGGCGAACAACTTTGGCCTTATCAGAATTCATCCATTAAAGTAAATAATACAAGTCTTTTCACGGCTCTTCCGCTCGGTTACCTTTCTCTTCATGCAGGAGTCTCCACTTTCTACGACTATGGTGCAAGCGCAATTTTTTGGACTTCGGATGCCGTGGATGCAGAGCGCTCCCTTGTGCGTTATTTAAGGGTCGATTCCAATGACCTTTTTGTAGAGGGCTTGGACAATGGACTGAGGGCATCTGTCCGCTGCATAAAGGAATAGCTTTAAATCTTGGAAATAATGCGCAGCACCCATAAAAGGCCGCTTGCAATATAATCAACTGCCTCCATAAGAAAATGGGGGCAGATTTTTATTGAAGACAAGGCAATGCACGGCACTGCTGCTATCATCAGCGCTTCGGTAAGCGGCAGGGCGAGCAGGTTGGCGAGCAGGAAGTATTTAGGGAAGCTGTGGAAATGAATCCATGCCACAGGTCCTGTAAACACTTGGCAGCTGATGCTTAAGGCCATTGAATTCCAGATAAAGCGCATGAGGTTGGGGTGGGAGGCCCTGCCCGTAGAAGCCGGATATAGATTCTTAAGAGATGGATATAGGAGGAAGATGCCTAACATGGCAAGGTAGGATAATTGAAAACTTACAGAGTTTATTACTTTGGGTTTGATGGCGAGTTGAAGCAGAAGGGCGGTGCACCAAACCGAGAGAGGAGTTTTTCTGCGTCCTTTGAAGTGCCGGGCAATCTCGCCTAAGACAATGAATATAAAGGCGCGCACTATGGAAGGGGAGGAGCCTGTCATAAGCACATAAAAGCCCGATAACAGCACTATGCTTACCGACCTTACGGCGCCCGCCCAAATGGAATTCCCGAGTATGCCGAGGAATTTATTCAGTATCATATATATGACTCCCATATGCAGGCCGCTTAAAGCTAAAATATGTGCGGCTCCGGCAATTCTGAAGGTGTCTATGGTGTCGCGGCCAAGCAGGTCTTTCTGTCCGGTCAAAAGCGCCCTCAGCAGGGGGCCTGTTTCTGAGCCCCGAAAGGGAATGGACTCTATAATAGCGGATAATCCCTGCAAGGCTTTCCGGCTCAGAGAAATGTCGGATTTATTGGAAAATAAAACATCATAGAAGACCTGTTCAGGGAAAATTTCCGCCGCCTCTCTGCAAAAGATTCCGAGAAAAAAGAAGAGAGCCGCCATGGTAATGCCGCTGCGTCCCTGCTTGGCGGCTCCGGCAATGAGACAAGCGACTGCCGCGGCAAGCGCCAAGCCTTGCCCCGTTTTTAGCCATTGAAGAGCAAATGCCGCTATTGTCAGTCCGGCTAAAAAGGGGAGAGACAGCAGGATTATATTTTCATTTTTGCTCATGGCAGAGTAAAGATATCCCTGCTGAATTACAATCCGTAGGTT
>JAAZIW010000219.1 GCA_012800665.1 Rikenellaceae bacterium | reverse complement strand
GCCCATTCATACCCGTATCGTTTAATATCCCTGCCACGAAGAATAGGTCGGATTAATTCATCCGTTCTTGTATGCTCTTCTTCGGTTGCGCAATTTGCGAGAATCTCATTACGTTTCTTAGTGGAAATAATAAAAGCATCGTTGCAGCCCGTCTTGATTCCATAATTAATTTGAATATCCCAATCCTTAAGTGGTGTCCCTACAGCCTCAATTTTACGTTTTATGCTTTGTTCTATCGGGGACAAAATCACCCAGCTGTCTCCTCCGGAAAAGTCACAGAAAGTACTCTGTTGCTGTACGAATACGCTCAATCTTTTTCTGCCATATTTTCCTTCAAATACCGAGCGAGTGTGTTGCGATCTACCTTGCACAACTTTGCTATCTTCCTTTTTGAAACCCCTTCTTTCAACAGTTCCCGGATTAGTGTCTCTTTTCCAAATAGCTTATATTTTTCCGGAGAGTTTTTCCGTCCTTGTGGGCGGCCAAGAACAATTCCCTCTGCTTTTTTCCTCGCAAGAGCCTCCTTGGTCCGCTGGCTAATAAGGTTTCTTTCGATTTCTGCCGATAATCCGAAAGCAAAAGCCAGCACCTTGCTCTGAATATCTTCTCCAAGACGATAGTTGTCTTTGATTGTCCAGACTTTGCACTCTTTTATCATGCAGATGTTTAGGATTTCCATAATCATGAACAGATTTCTCCCCAACCTGGAAAGTTCTGCGCAAATAATAAGATCATCCTTTTGGACACGTTTGAGAAGCTTACCGAGTTCTCGTTTGTTGTAATTCTTTACGCCACTAATTGTCTCTTCAATCCAACCATCAATAATCATGGTGTTTTTGGCGCAAAAATTATTGATTTCAAACCTCTGGTTTTCGACAGTTTGCTTGTCGCTACTTACTCTGATATAACCGTAAATCATAATGTTATTAATTAAATTGTTAAGCTTCAACAAAAAATCTGTAACTTTACACTGCTAAAAAATCAAACTAATAATCAACAAAAAGATAATTGCAATGAATGATAAGAAAGAAGCAGGATATGTGTATATTTTAACTAATCCGAGTTTTAAAGATGATTGGGTGAAAATCGGAAAAAGCTCAAGACCTGTTAATTTAAGGTCTAAAGAATTGGATAACACAGCCGTACCATTGCCGTTTGAAATTTATGCTACTGTTAAGACAGTTAAGTATGAGGAACTTGAAAAGAATCTTCACAAAACCATCGACCGTTTGAGCGATTTGCGTATTCGTCAAAATAGAGAATTTTTCAATATCTCCCCAGATCAAGCTCTTGAACTTATTAAAGATATTGCAGCTCTTACTGATGATGCTGAAATAGAATCTTATAGAGATGGTAAACCTATTAAAATGGATGACAAAACAAATGAAAAACAAATTACAAAAAAAGTACGTCCTCCATTTAAATTCAGTATGGTTAATATTCCTATAGGCTCTACAATTACTTTTATACCTACTGGATTAGAGGTACGCGTAGCATCGGATAATATGGTGGAATATCAAGGCCGACTTTATAAGTTATCTCCATTTGTCGGAACATTTTTACCTGAAGAACAACGCAATAACTCAGGAGCTTATCAAGGATCAAAATATTTTTCATATAAAGGAGAAATTCTTAATGATATTAGGACCCGGCTGGAAATCAATGAATAATCTGCTTCTTCCTTTTTAGCTAATCCATCAACAAGATAGCACTTTATATAACACAAGCATCATGAAAGCCTACGCACTTTTTCAACAATATGCCTGGCTGGTGAATACAATTTACCGAGCCGGAAAAATTACACTCGAACAGATTAACCGGCGCTGGCTGAATACCGAGATGAGCGGGGGTGTGGACATTTCCAGGAGCACTTTCAATCGTCATCGCGATGCTATTCTGAATATGTTCGGAATCATTATAGAGTGCGACAAGAAGGATGGATTCCGTTACTATATTTACAATGCCGAGGTGCTTGAGGAGGACAGTATTCAAAATTGGATGTTATCTACTCTGTCGGTTAACAGCATGTTGTCAGACAGCAAAGAGGTTCACGACCGCATCCTCTTAGAATCTATTCCCTCAGATGGGGAAAATCTGCACAAATTCATAGATGCCATGAAGAGCAGCGTGCAAATTAAACTGACATACAAAAAATATGGCAGCGACTCCCCTTCCGAAATGACGGTTGAGCCATACTTGGTCAAACTCATCAAGCGCCGCTGGTACGGCATAGTAAAGTTCCCGGGAGAAGATGGATGGATGTTTATTCTGGCTTTCGACCGCATCCTCTCCTTGGAATTGACAAAAGAGAAATTCGACTACCCTAAAGATTTCGATCCTCAGGCCTTTTTCCGGGATAGTTACGGCATAGTGTGGGATAAAAATATTCCTATCGAAACAATAAGGATTCGAGCTTTCGGCAGGCAGGCGTACTTCTTCCGTGACCTCCCGATGCACCATAGCCAGAAAGAGTTGGAATCCACTAATGAATACACCGATTTTGAGGTCACTCTCCGCCCTGCTGCCGAATTCCTTGGCATGCTTCTCTCCAGAGGCGCCTACATCAAGGTATTAGAACCGCAATGGTTGGCTGATGAAATGAAGAAAAGGCACGAGGACGCAGCAAAATTATACTAAAAAAATAAGAAAAAGTCTTAGGTTGTATCAAGTTTTGGTACAACCTCGCCTTATCTTTGTCTCGAAGAGACAAACCAATTAAAATTAATGCCTTATGAGAAACAAAGAAAACAGACCATTAAAGAAAGTTCATCTGGACAATTTCCACATTGCAGGCTTCGGCTATTGGGAAGGTTGCGAAGCATTCGAACATCTGAAAATAGGCTCCCGCTTGCAACTTGTCCGTGAAGAGAACAACCAGTTCGACCCCTATGCGGTTGCCATTTATTATGAAGAATTCAAATTAGGATTCATCCCTCGAAGCCACAATCACGACATCTCCAAATATTTGGATATGGGTTTGGATGACATCTACGAAGTCCGCATCACCCGTATCACCCCGGATGTGCATCCGGAAAATCAAGTGGAAGTCATCCTTTATCTGAAAAACCAAAACCCGGAATAAATAATGGCACAAATTTACCTCATCCGATGCCCCGAATGCAACAAAAAATATGAATGTATTAAGGGAATCCTCGTCAGCGAATGCAATCTGGATCCTATCCCGGAAGAGCGTTTGGAGGAAAGCCCTGCGATATGCCCTCACTGTGGTCATAAACTGTCGCTCCAAGATGAAGGCAGTGAGCAGTACATAGAGATGTTTTTTTTGGCAGACTGAATTATGCAAGATAATCCCCGACAAAACGAACAAGCGAAGGATCGCGTTCTTGGATGCATGCTTGGCGGTGCTGTGGGTGATGCCCTTGGCTATTCGGTAGAATTCTATTCATGGGATTCCATTGTGGAGAGGTTTGGAGAGTCCGGCATCACACGATACGAATTAGACAGGCACGGCCTTGCCCGTATCTCCGATGACACCCAAATGTCGCTGTTCACAGCGGCAGGCATCCTGTTGGGAATGACTCGAGTATGTCTGCGCGGTATCATGGGTCGGATTGACTCGTATTGCCACTTTACATATATCGATTGGCTTCATACACAAGAGTGGACTTCCAGGCATGAGAATGCAAGGGTGTATTCCTGGCTGATGAATGTGCCGGAGCTGTATGCGGTTCGTGCACCGGGGAACACTTGTCTGTCTGCAATTCGTGCAATAGAAAACGGTATTCCTGTAGAAAATAACAGTTGCGGATGCGGAGGGGTGATGAGGACGGCTCCGCTGGCTCTGCTGAATTATATCCACAACTATGCCGATGGAGATTTGCTTTATTGTGATATGTGTGCGGCAGAAGCTGCACGGATAACCCATAAACACCCCTTAGGATTCATTCCTTCGGCCATTCTCAATCACATCCTTATGGAAATTCAGAAAGAACGGGAGCCTCATTTGGAGGATGTTATAGAGGAAGCGCTGAGGCATCTCCCTGAGATTATTTCCGAACCGGACGAAGACAAAACCTACGGTGAACTCTGGCCGGAATACATAACAACGCAGAATCGGCTGATTAGGAAAGCGCTGGATTTGGCACATTCCGATATTCCCGATTATGCCGCCATTGAATCCATTGGCGGAGGATGGACCGGACATGAGGCGCTGGCCATAGCGATATACAGTGCAGTCAAGCATCAAGACTCTTTCGAAGATGCCATTGTAAGCAGTGTCAATCACTCAGGCGACAGCGACTCTACTGGAGCTGTCTGCGGAAATATTATGGGATGCCTTCTGGGCCGAAGCGCCATCCCCGCTCATTTTCTTGATTGTTTGGAGCTGCGGGATGTCATTGAGGAAATAGCCGCGGACCTCTTCACCGGCTGCATAATCAGCGAATTTGACCATTACGGCACCCCTGAAAAAGAGCGTTGGGAAGAGAAATACTGCTACCAACATTGGATTCCCACTAAAACAATGCCCAAGCGTTAGCGTATCCTCATATCCCTTACGATAACCTAACTATCCTTCATTGAGACCGAAATTTTACTATTTTGTCCCTCAATGAAGGATTTTCTTGTTTTTGTTGCAACAATATCCTTTATGATGAAGCAAAAACCGCCAAAAATGCTTAACCCTGGTTTCGGTTGTCTGTAAATTGACTTCATGATAAAGCAAAAAAGGCCTTAAATGACAAAGCCCTCAACTTTTTTGCAGGGGGGATGAGCAGAAAGGGCCGAAAATGCTTTATCATGTGGCGGAAATGGAGGTTTACTACAATGGAGGGAGAGGGGGCTTGAGCGAAAAGGGCTGAAAATGCTTAACCATGAGGTGGAAATGGCAGAATTAAAGGCTGAAATGGGGGCTGCGAAGGCAGAAAAGCAGAATTCCTACAAAATATTTTGCTATTTCAAATTATTGTTACATCTTTACATTAACAAAATTGTTAAATAAAATTGTTAACAAAATTTTAACACTATGTGTGAGAAAGAAAAAGTAAGCAAGGAACAATTAATCCTTGAAGCCGCCGAACAGGAATTCTTTTCGAAGGGTTATGCCGGAGCACGCACCATCTCCATTGCTGAACATGCCGGAGTGACTCACGCGATGCTGCACTATTACTATCGCACCAAAGAGCAGCTGTTCGATTGCGTGGTGGATAAAAACATATCGCAAATAGCAACAACTCTGCTTTCAGTCTTAGGCAAACCCGATATGCCTTTATTGAGCCGCTTGAAAGAGAGTATCTCCACGCATTTCGACCTTGTCGCCAATAATCCATTGCTCCCCCGCTTTGTCATGAATGAAATTATGACCCGTCCCGAACGCTGCACTAAGATATATGACAAGCTGATGACTCAGGCAAACGAGATTTTCGATAAAACACAGGTCGAAATAGATGAAGCGTCAAAGCGTGGAGAAATCGAATGGATAGATGCCCGAATGCTATTTATAAGCATCCTGTCTCT
>JAAZIW010000218.1 GCA_012800665.1 Rikenellaceae bacterium | reverse complement strand
TATAAAGTTGCCGAAGAAGGTGATTACACTATCACAATTGACGCGACAAACGTTAAAAACATAACCGGAACAATTGTTCCAGCAAGCTAATAATTGGGTAATATATTGATTTAGGGCGGCCAGAAATAGCCGCCCTTTTTTCGAGGTGCCTAGCGGAATCGAACCGCTGTCCCAGGTTTTGCAGACCTGTGCCTAACCGCTCGGCCAAAGCACCAAAAGGACTACAAAGATACATTATTTTTAAGAATTAGCAAATTTGTGTATTATCGAATTCTATGTTAACTTTGTAAGTTAATTTCGCATGTACGAAAAATTTTAAATAAACTTAAATTATAGAGTTATGGCAGAAGAAAAAAAAGTCGGAATCAGCATCGATCCGCAGGTGGCAGGTGGAGTTTACTCCAATCTGGCAATCATTTCCCATTCCCGCAGCGAATTCGTCATCGATTTCGCGGCTAACCTCCCCGGTCTTCCCGGTCCCAAGGTGGGTAGTAGGGTGGTAATGAGCCCTGAGCACTGCAAAAGGCTGCTCAATGCCTTAGCAGAGAATATAGGTAAGTATGAATCCCATTTCGGTAAGATAGAAATCGTTCCGGAGCAGCCTGCCGGCACTTTTAATCTTGCAGACTTCAATCCCGACGGACCGACATCATAATGACAGACTGGAAAAAAATCCGTGCTTTTACTTTCGACATAGACGGTGTGCTTACCGATGGAACCCTTCTTGCCGTTGGCGAGGGGGAATATGTGCGCAGGTTCAATGTCAAAGATAATTTTGCAATAAGGGCGGCGCTCATGTACGGTTATAAGATTGGAGTCTTCACCGGAGGCTTTGGCGAGGGCATTACGGACCGTATGCGCACTGCTTCAGTGCCGGAAGAAGATGTATATATGCGCTGCCGCGGTAAAATCAAGATATGGGAGGGTTTCTGCGCCAAGCACGGCCTTAAACCGGAAGAGGTGCTGTATATAGGCGATGATATTCCTGATCTTCAGATAATGAGGGTTGCCGGAATAGGGGCCGCCCCTGCCGATGCGGCGGTGGATGTCTTGGAAGAGGCTGATTATGTATGCGAGACCGCCGGAGGCCAGGGTTGCATGAGGGAGCTTGTAGAAAAGGTTTTGCGCGCCTCCGGCAAATGGAATTTTCCGGATGAGGTTTTCGAGAAGATTTTTTAGATAACAAGATGGACCTCAAGGGGAAAAGAGTGATACTTTCCAGCGCTTCTCCGCGCAGATGCGAACTGCTTGCAGGCCTGGATGTGAAGTTCGAGGTGGATGCCCGCAATGGTTTTACGGAAAGCATTGATCCCGACACCCCTCACGAAAAGGTGCCGGAGATTATGTCCGTGGGTAAAAGCCGCGCTTTTTGGCGTCCCTTGGAAAAAGGAGAAATCCTCATTACAGCCGACACTATGGTGCTTTTGGACAAATTCATAATGGGCAAACCCCATACCCGCTCCGAAGCCGTGGATATGCTCCAGAAACTTAGCGGACGCACCCACGAGGTGATAAGCGCTGTAACTTTCAGGGATTGCGCTCATGAGCAAACCGTTACTGACACCACTTTAGTGTCTTTTCGCGAAATCACCCAAGAGGAAATAGATTATTATGTAGATACCTGCCGTCCATACGACAAAGCAGGAGCCTATGGCATACAGGAGTGGATTGGTTATGCCGCCTGCACGGGGATAAAAGGCTCTTTTTACAATGTAATGGGCTTTCCTGTGCACAAGGTTTATGAAGAATTGCTTAAATTTATCGGATATGAATAAGATAAGCGCAAAATATAATCCTTCCGAAGTGGAGGACAAATGGTATGGCTATTGGATAAAGAACCGCTTTTTCCATTCTGAGCCTGACTCGCGTGAGCCTTACACCATAGTGATTCCGCCCCCGAATGTGACGGGCATATTGCATATGGGACACGTGCTCAATAATACGCTCAATGATGTGCTTATCCGTAAGGCCCGCATGGACGGCAAGAACGCTTGCTGGGTACCCGGCACCGACCATGCTTCCATTGCCACCGAAAACAAGGTGGTTGAGAGGCTTAAGGAAAAGGGCATAAATAAAAAAGACCTTTCCCGTGAAGAATTTTTAGAATATGCCTGGGAGTGGAAAGAAGAGCATGGCGGGATAATACTTCAACAGCTTCGCAAGCTCGGTGCCTCGTGCGATTGGGACCGTACCAAATTCACCATGGATCCCGACCTCAGCAGGGCCGTTATAAACACCTTCGTTTATTTTTATAATAAAGGGCTGATATACAGGGGAGTGCGTATGGTAAATTGGGACCCTGTAGGCCTTACTGCAGTAAGCGATGAAGAGGTTGTCCGCCAGGAAACCAAAAGCCATCTCTATCATGTAAAATATTTTCTTGCCGATGGCAGCGGAAAATATCTCACCATTGCAACCACCCGCCCCGAAACCATAATGGCCGACACCGCCGTCTGTATAAATCCCGCCGATGAGCGCTACGCCTGGCTGCGAGGCAAAAAGGTATTAGTGCCGCTTATAAACAGGGAAATACCGGTAATAGAAGATGATTATGTGGATATGACTTTCGGTACCGGCTGCCTCAAAGTCACGCCAGCCCATGATATAAACGACTACGAAATAGGCCTTAGGCATAATCTGCCTGTAGTGGACATTATAGACGAACACGGCCGTCTTAACGAAGATGCTCAGGTGTGCGTAGGGCAGGATCGTTTCGAGGCTCGCAAGAACGTTGTCAAAATGCTTGAAGAGCAAGGCAATTTGGACCATATCGAGGATTATACTTCTGCTGTGGGCTATTCCGAACGCACAAAGGCGGTAATCGAACCGAAACTCAGCACCCAGTGGTTCCTAAAGATGGACTCTCTTGCCGCCGCAGCTCTGGAAAGCGTGGAAAGCGGCAAGGTGAAGCTCATTCCCGATAAATACCGCGCCACCTTCCGTCATTGGATGGAAACAGCCCATGACTGGTGCATTTCCCGTCAGCTGTGGTGGGGTCAGCGCATTCCGGCATGGTATCTTCCTGATGGCCGCTTTGTGGTGGCGGAAACCCCCGAAGAGGCCCTTGTAGAGGCGCAAAAACTTCAAAAAGACATAAGTGCTGCCGAACTTGCGCAGGACGAAGATGTGCTGGACACCTGGTTCAGCAGCTGGCTCTGGCCTATCAGCGTATTTGATGCCGATAAACCAGGTCATCCCAATCACAAGCCCAATAGGGATTTGGCTTATTATTATCCCACCAACGACCTTGTAACCGGGCCGGACATCATCTTCTTTTGGGTGGCGAGAATGATTATGGCGGGCAATGAATTCATGAATGAGAAGCCCTTCCATAATGTCTATTTCACCGGCATTGTGCGCGACAAACTCGGGCGCAAGATGAGCAAGACATTGGGCAACAGCCCCGACCCTCTGGACCTGATAGGAAAATACGGCGCTGATGCCGTGCGTATAGGAATGTTGCTTTGCTCTTCTGCAGGAAACGATATTTTCTATGACGAAAGTCAAATAGAGCAGGGACGCAATTTCTGCGGCAAAATATGGAATTCCTGGAGATTGATAAGCGGTTGGAATGTAGATGAGCGCGCCGGGCAGCCGGAAGTTGCGCGAGTGGCCGTCAAATGGTTCGACAATCTGCTTTCGCGCAGTATAGCCGAGGTGGAGGATTATTACGCCAAATTCCGCATCTCCGATGCTCTTATGACCATTTACCGTCTTTTCTGGGACAGCTATTGCAGCTGGTATCTCGAACTTGTAAAACCCCCTTATGGAGAGGCCGTAGACGGACGCACCTATGAGGCTACGGTTACATTCTTCGACAAACTTCTCAAACTCATCCATCCTGTAATGCCTTTTATAAGCGAAGAACTTTGGCAAAGCATGGAGGAGCGCCGCGAAGGCGAGACCATCATGTTCCAGCGCACGCCGCTTGCCGGTCCTGTGGATGAAAACTTCCTGGAGGACTTTGTTTCGGCACAAGGCGCCGTGAACGGAGTGCGCGCAATAAGGGCTCAAAAGCAGATATCCCCAAAGAAAGAGCTGGAACTCTATATTTCCGGCGGGATGCCTTCTGAACTTTTCCCTATCATAAGCAAACTCGCAAATGTAAAAATCCTTGAGGGCGAGGCAGAAGGAGGGGCAAGCACATTCTTGGTGGGAACTCTCAAATTCGGTGTGCCGCTCAGCGATTTTGTGGATACTGACGAGGAAAAGAAGCGTTTGGAGGACGAGCTCCGCTATCAGAAGGGTTT
>JAAZIW010000217.1 GCA_012800665.1 Rikenellaceae bacterium | reverse complement strand
CTCAATAACGGCCAAAAGGGAGCCGTAACCTTTATAGGAACAGTATCCCCTGCCGGCGGTAATCTAAAAGAGCCTGTAACCGAGAGTACTAAAAAGGTTGCCCGCTGTTTCTATTCGCTGGAACAAAACCGCGCCGACCAAAAGCGCTACCCGGCCGTGAGCCCCATAGACTCTTATTCTAAATATTTGGAATATCCCGAAATTATTGAATACCTCGATAAAGAAGTTGAGAAAGGATGGGTGGAAAAAATTATCAAAGCCAAGATGTTGGTGCGCAGAGGTAAGGAGATGGCCGATCAGATAAATATTTTAGGAGATGACGGAGTGCCGATGAGCTACCATGAGGCCTTTTGGAAGAGTGAGGTTTTGGATTTTGCTTTCCTGCAACAGGATGCCTTTGATGAGGTGGATGCCGTCTCCTCTATGGATAGGCAAAAATATATGCTAGACTTTATTTTGGATATTTGCGAAATGAATTTCGAATTCGACAATTTCGAACTTTGCCGCAGCTATTTCCAAAACCTTATAAATCTGCTTCGCCAGATGAACTATTCCAAAATGGAAAGCGAACAGTTCAAAGACTACCTCCAACAAATAAATAAACTCCTTCAAGAACATGGCAGATCTTAAAGTTTTTAGAAAAATATATACGAGGCTTCATGCCATAACCAAGGCAACGGTGTCGCTGCATGCGCAAGGCGTAGGCAATGATGAACTTGCCACGGTGGACGGGCGTTTGGCGCAAGTTGTGAAAATCAAGAACGACCTAATCACCTTGCAGATATTTGCGGGTACGGAAGGCATCCCAACCGATGCCGAGGTCATTTTCCACGGAAAACCCCCTACTCTGAAAGTGAGCGAACAATTAGGCGGACGCTTCTTCAATGCCTACGGTGATCCGATTGACGGCGGCCCCGAAATAGAGGGCGAAGAGCGCGAGGTGGGCGGACCATCTGTAAATCCTTACAAACGCCGCCAGCCGTCCGAACTCATCCCTACCGGCATTGCCGGCATCGACCTCAACAACACCATAGTTTCGGGGCAGAAAATCCCCTTCTTTGCCGACCCCGACCAACCTTACAATCAGGTTATGGCAAGTGTTGCGCTCCGCGCCGATGTGGATAAGATTATTCTTGGAGGAATGGGGCTATCCAATGACGACTACCTCTTCTTCAGGCATGCTTTCGAAAACGCCGGCGCCCTATCCAAAATCGTATCCTTCGTAAATACTACTGAAGACCCTCCCGTAGAACGCCTTTTAGTGCCGGATATGGCTCTTACCGCTGCTGAATATTTCGCGGTAGACAAAAATGAAAAGGTGCTGGTGCTTCTTACCGACATGACTCTCTACGCAGATGCCCTTTCTATAGTATCTAACCGAATGGACCAGATTCCCAGCAAAGACTCCATGCCTGGCTCTCTCTATTCCGACCTTGCCAAAATCTATGAAAAGGCGGTTCAGCTGCCTACCGGCGGCAGTATCACCATCATAGCGGTGACAACCCTCAATGACGGTGACATCACCCACGCCATACCCGACAATACAGGCTATATTACCGAAGGGCAGCTCTTCCTTCGCGCAGATACAGACTCCGGAAAGGTAATTGTGGACCCATTCCGCAGTCTCTCGCGCCTCAAGCAGAATGTGCAGAACAAAAAGACGCGCGAAGACCACAGTCAGGTGATGAACGCAGGCGTACGCCTTTATGCAGATGCTCAAAATGCCAAAACCAAGCAGGAAAACGGCTTCGACCTCTCGGACTACGACCGCCGCTGCTTAGAATATGCCAAAGACTATGCTACGAATCTGCTCTCAATCGATGTGAACATCTCCATAGATGAGATGCTCGACACCGCCTGGGGGCTTTTCGCAAAATACTTCTCCCCTGCCGAAACAGGCATACGCGAATCTTTAAGCAATAAATACTGGCCTAAGAAAGCCGAATAATGTCCATAAAGTTCCAATATAACAAGACTTCGCTTACAAACCTCGGCAAACAGCTGAAGGTGCGTCAGAATGCCTTGCCCACTCTCAAAAACAAAGAGAGCGCCCTGCGTTTCAGCGCACTGGCGGCTAAAAAAGAGGCCGAACGGCTTGAAAGGGAACTTGAAGCCAAAATGAAGGAGTACGATTATTTGGCCGCTCTTTGGAATGAGTTTGAGCCTGACTTGATAAGCATTTCGGGCTTGGAGATGGGTACGGTAAAGAAGGCGGGAGTAAAATGCCCGGAGCTTTTGGCTGTCAATTACGAGCTCAAGCCTTTCAATGCATTCGTAAAACCGGCCTGGTATGCAGACGGGGTGCGTATTCTCGAAGAACTCACCCGTCTCGGCTTGGAGAGCGAAGTAAGCAATCAAACCAAAAAGATTTTAGACTATCAGCGCAGAAAAACCACCCAAAAGGTGAATCTCTACGAAAAAGTGCAGATTCCGGGATATCAAGAGGCCATACTCAAGATAAAACGTTTTATGGAAGACGAAGAAAACCTTAGCAAGGCATCTTCCAAAATAGTAAAAATGCGCCATGCTGAGGAAGAGGAGGCAGAGCTATGATAGAAAGAATGACAAAATACTCCTTCATCCTTCTTTCAAGTGCCAAAGATGCATTTTTAGAGGATTTGCAATCGCTCGGCCTTGTGGATATAACCCGTTCTTCAAAGCCGATAGATGAGCATTCTGCGGCGCTATTGGATGACTGCGACAGGATAAAGAAAGAAATCAAAGATATAGAAGCGGGAACGGATGCCCGTCTCAGAGAACTTGAAAATTCTCTTTCCGAACAGATAAGGGAACAGGAGGCTATACGCCCCTGGGGAACTTGGGACCGCGCCCGTTTGGAGGAAACCGGTCTTGAGCTGCATTTTTATAATACGGCGGCAAAGAATTTCGACCCGGATTGGCCCTCGCAATATGCCATTCAAAAGGTAAGCGAAGACGGCAAGCAGCTTTGGTTTGTGATAGTGGGCTCTGCCGAGGGATTTCCGCTTAAAGAAATTCCGGCTCCTACGCTCACCTTTGCCGAAGCAAGTGAGGTGGTTGCCGATACGAAAAAACAAATTGAGCTCTATTCCAATACCCTTAAAAATCGCAGGGAGGAGCTTCCCGGGCTTCGTAAAGAATTGTCCGGCAAACAGGAAGAGCTTTCGCTCTACCTTGCTTCTGCAACCGGCGAAAGCGCTGCCGAAAACAGCCTTGTGATATTCGAGGGCTTTGCCCCATCTGAAAAAGACGCCGCATTGAAGGATTCCTTCGACAAAATGCCGGTGCTTTGGCTTTCCGAAAAGGCCGCTGTGGAAGATGAGCCTCCCATCAAATTCAAGAACAAGAAGTTCGTAGGAATGTTTGAGGTCTTGACAGATATGTACGGCAGACCAACCTATGACGGCTTCGACCCGACACCCTTCATAAGCATCTTCTTTACCCTGTTTTTCGCCTTCTGCATGGGGGATGCCGGCTACGGAATTGTAATTGTATTGCTGGGATACCTGCTGCGCGAAAAACTCGGCAAGCAAACTTCCGCCTTGGTAATGACATTAGGTGTGGCCACTTTTATAATAGGCTTCTTTTTCCATACCTTTTTCAGTATGGACATCAGCCAATGGAGCTTCATAAGGTCACTCGGTCTTCATAAGATAATGGTGCCTTCCGACAGTAAATTCGTGATTCCCGGTATGGGAGAATACGATTGGACCATGATTTTGGCATTAGTGTGCGGTGTCGTGCATATTTCCTTGGCGCAACTTACAAAGGCAATAGTAGAAACCCGCAACAATGGATTCTTAGCCAGTATAAGCACATGGGGATGGACTCTGCTGATAGTTGGAGGGGTTATAGTCGGCGCTTTTGCGCTGATAGGAGTATTCGACAAGACGATTACCAAGATAATCATAATAGTGATAGGAATAATTTCGGCGCTATTTGTATTTTTCCTTCGGGATTTTAAGAAAAATCCGCTGATTAATATTGGAAACGGACTTTGGGAAACCTACAACAATGCTACCGGTCTGCTTTCGGATGTACTCAGCTACCTCCGTCTGTATGCTCTCGGGCTTGCGGGAGGCTTGCTCGGCGCGGCTTTCAACGACCTTGCCGTAATGGTACGCGGAGACGGCGGCATAGGATGGATATTCTTTATATTGTTGGTGATTGTAGGGCATGTGCTTAATATCGCGATGTGCGCATTGGGCGCATTCGTACATCCTCTCCGACTCAATTTCCTTGAATTCTTTAAAAATGCCGGATATGAAGGGGGCGGCAGAAAATATACTCCTCTTGCAAAAGAAAATACAAACAATTAAAATCAATAAATTATGTCACCAGAAGTAATTTCCGTCTTAGGTTATATCGGACTCGGCTCCGTACTTGCCCTTGCAGGCATCGGCAGCGCCTATGGAACATCCATTGCAGGAAACGCTGCAGAAGGAGCTCTTAAAAAAAGGCCTGAAAGCTCGGGCAACTACATGGTTCTCTCTGCCATACCGGCAACTCAGGGAATTTACGGTTTCGTAGCATTTCTTATTATGCTCGGCCGTTTCAACGCAGATCCTGCTTTAGGCATCAAGACCTTCGGCATCGGTATTTTCGTAGGCCTTGTCTGCATGCTCTCAGCAATACGTCAAGGCCAAGTTTGCGCCAACGGTATAGTAGGCATCAGCCAAGGGCATCCTGTGTTTGCAAATACCCTTATCTATGCCGCTCTCCCCGAATTCTACGCAATTCTCGGACTCGTAGGCGCCATTATGGCTTAAAACGAATGCTCTTACTAGCGAGCGTAAAATGCACATTTTACGCCTAAGCCAATATGAACAACAGACGTGTATTTGTCTGTTGGCTTTTAGCTAAGACTTTCTACTATTTCGGTTGCTGTTTCGCAGAGTTCGGTTTTGACAATAATATGTTCGCGGACACTTTGTACAAAAGGATTGGTTTCGAATGAGGAGCCGCGCACCTGCTCGAAATCGGCCTGACGGTCAGCGGAATCGCCGTCTGCTCCGAATGAAGTCATCATACTGAGCGAAAACTCCTTATGTGCATCTTTTATAAGAATTTCATCCATAGTGACCACCGCCTCTTTCCAATTGCGGATAATGGTCAAAAGGCTTTCGATTGATGCTTTGGAAAGATCTACCCCATACCACTTTTCAAAGATCCCATAAGCCCACGTCCATTCGTAGTCATAATAATTGGAGTGCATCTCGTAGAAACGGGCATTTATGGAGTTTACATCCTTGAGAACACCGCTTTCGATATCGTCCAAAGTCTTGTCTATTTCGGATTTGGGAGCGATAAGTCCTGCTGCATCAACCCATTTGCCAAGACCTACATCGGAAGTCGGAAGCAAGCCGCGATGGAGTTCATCAAGGGTTTTGGGATTCACTTTTTGGATGCGCGAAATAAGGGAATTGCCAAGGAACTTGTTTATTGCCATAGAATAGATTTCCAAACCTTTTTCGAGTGAGGAACGCTTGATTTTTCCGCTTTGATAGGTGTAAATGTCAGATGTTACACCCGACACTCTTCGGAGCTCGTTAAGGATATCTATACCCTTCAGCATTTTTCTTATTGTATAAGGGCTTAACAGGTTATAATTTATGCAGTCCAATTTGTCCTTACTGGTACGAGCGTCGCGTTTGGGCCATTTTTTTGCATCCCTCACCGTGCCAACGCTGCGCAAGTTTGCTCCTGGAACAATATGGGTAACGTTTTGATCTTCTATAAGATAGGAGAAAGGCAGATTGCTGGTGTCTTGATGGCTTGCATGGCGCCCGATAACTAACGAGAAAGCTCCTACTTTAGCCGGCCAAAGCAGATAAGAGTCGGATGCGGTTTTGGCTCCGCGCTCCATAATGCCTTGATGAATAGGACCTAATTTGTAAATATGATTGCTCTGGTTACTTCCGGAGCCTGCATTCATAAACGAGAACATGCCGGCGATGAGCAGGGTGCTCTTATGGTGACTTACCGTGAAGGGGCCTGCGAAAATAGAGCAGGCCTCACCGTTTTCGCCTTGGCAGTTGCTGAAGAATAAAGAGTCGGTTGCAGAATAACTATGGCCGAGCTGGACGCTCTGTCCTATGAAGCAACGCGAAAACATCACATTGTCTTCGATATTGGATCCGCTGCAAATCACAAAATCATCTCCGATTACCCCTACTCCTATATGCACAGGCGCATCTTTCTCAGAATTGATGCTGCCGTTCTTAATGCGGCGACAACCCTCTATCTTAGCATAAGGGCCTATTTTTACATTCTTTATATAACCGGCATCCGCAATGGTGACATTGTTTTCTATGCGACCTACATCGGAACGAATAAAATCGCAATAATCCAAAATCATTTGGCGGAGCTTTTCTATTGCCTCGCTGCGATGACGATAAAGAGCCATTATATAGGCCTGCTGGGCCGAAAGGCAGTCGTAGAACATTACCTCTCTTCCACCGGTTTCATTCATCACGGTAGCCTCTACCCCGTTTCCAAAAGTGGTGGGGCCGTCCGTAAGGATAATGTCCACATTCTCTATAAAACAATTATCCCCTATTTCGTAATTTGCTATATAATTCTTTACATTTTCTATGCAGCAATTGTCTCCGATGGTAACATTGTGCAAAGTCGTATGGTACAGGCCGCTGTGCTTGGTCATGCCGCCGGCAAGCTTGAACTCGCTTTTGAAGGCTCCTATCCGGATTTTTCCGGAGAAGCGCGTGGAAACTACGTATTCGGCATCGAAGCCATCTGTAACCTTAATATTATTCCAGTCATCGGCATAACATGCCTGACTTTTCAGCTTGGATATTTCTTCTGATGTAAGATTTCGGTATTGTTTCATCGCCCTAAAATACAAAATTAATTTTTCTTATAGATATAAAGTATCTGGCCCGGACGTATAGTGTCGCTCCTTAGGTGGTTCCATTTTTTCAATTGACTTACCGTCACCCCGTTTCTTATGGCAATCCGTCCCAATATGTCTCCGCTCTTAACGCGGTAGGCCACTCTCCTCTCAAGACCGCTCTCCTTTATATTTTTAAGCACTTGGGCGTTAAGCAGTTGGTCGGATTTATGATTATAGAGGGTGTCGCGAGGTACGCTCATAAAAGCCGAGGACCAATTGTAAGGGAGACGCAATATATAGGTTCCTTCGCTTCCGGGGATAATATCGTGAAGGTATTGAGGATTAAGGGATTTCAGCACATTCATAGGCACCCCCACGGTTTCGGAAATCTGCTTGAAATGAAGGTTTTGTCGGATTTCAAAAGTATCGCAGATGGCCGGCATACCCACGGAAGCAGGTTCTATGCCGTATTCGCGATGATACTTGAAACCGTACATTGCACCCACAAAGGCAGGCACATATGAGCGGGTTTCGCGCGGCAAATAATCGTAAATATCCCAAAACTTATTGCTTCCGGAGCGCCTGATGGCTTTTTGCACATTTGCCGCTCCGCAATTGTACGAACAAATGGCCAAATTCCAATCCCCAAACACCCTATAGGCATCCCTTAAATACCTTGCGGCAGCATCTGCCGCTTTTTCCACATCCAATCTTTCATCTACAAAAGAATTTATCTTAAGGCCGTAGCCTATTGCTGTGCCGTACATGAATTGCCAAATACCCATTGCGCCGGCACGGGAGCGGGCCACAGGGTTCAGCCCCGACTCTATCACCGACATATACTTGAGTTCGAGAGGCAGACCGTAACGGGTCATAACCTCCTCAAACAGAGGGAAATAGTATTTGGCCTTACCGAGCAGATAAGGCATTGAACCGCTCATTTTTTCGGAATATAGAATCATGTAATTCTTCACGGTCTGGTTGAAAGGGAGAGTAATGAAAGAATTCATGGCGACAAGCCGTCTTTCCAATTCTGAGTCGGGCAAATTGGATGTGAGACGAAGCGTGTCCAGATTGTATTCCGGCATTACAATACGCCTCTGACGATACCATTCCCTCATCAAACTGTCGATAAGGTCCGGTGAAAAATTGTCTTCCGCCATGCCTCCCGGCATCGCTTCGTCTCCCCTAGGCGAGGCTAGAACAGCGCTGTCTTCCGAATAACTGCTCTTTTGAAGGCTTTCCACCAATATCTGCAAAGAATCCAACGAGGCCTGAAGCCTTAATATTTCTTTTTGCTGACGCGCAATAACGGCCTTCTTGTTTTGTGAGAAGAGGGGGCAGGCCGCAAGCAGCAGCAAGAGAGGAAGAATCTTTTTCATGTTTTAAAATCTAAGCCCGAAATGCACTCCAAACGCAGGGGTCCTACCAAGGGCATAAGCGGTGTTTGCAGGCATCACTGTAGGAGAAATCTTTATTGAAAGGTCGTCCGACACATTGAAGCCGTGCATATAGGAAAAAACGTTTGCGTCTATTATTTGCAGCAGATAGCCGCCGAAAATGACAAGTATGGAGTAATCGCGGTAGCGGCGATATACATTGCGGTAATAGAGAGCGGTTTCTGCGCTTATAGGGCCGTTATTGGCGGGATCATCATCAGTCATTTCCCTATAGATGCGCTGGAATCGTAAATAATTGGTGCGGTTGAGAAAATAAAAATGGACGCCTCCGCCCATTATACCCCAATAAAGGGGGATTTTCCATGCTTCGCGATTGTAGATTTGGCCGAGTCCGGGCACAAGAAGAGAATACAGCGTTGCCTTGCCTGCATGGGGATATGTACTTGGCTGATAAGAGACTACGCCATCCATCAAAGTGGCCCAATAAGCCAGCCCGGCACCCACAAACCACCATTTGGCGGTTTCGTGATTGCCCTGCATATTTTGATATACGCCCATCCCTGCGCTGCCGAGTATACCGCCGTAAACGAGGGGAAGTTTCCAGTAATCCCGATTATAGATTTGGCTGCTGCCCAGGAAAACGGTGCTGCCGGAGAACATAACGCCTATTTTGATTTCGTGTTTGTGCGATACTCCGCCAAAAAAGTCTTTAAAGCTGAAGAGTACATCCGCCGAGTCTTTGGCGCTGGCCTTGTCGTCATTATAGCTTTGCTGAAAAGCTTCTTCCCTGAATTGTGCATTCAAGGAAGAGGCTGAGAGCACAGCCAGCAAAAAAGCGAATATGTATCTTTTAAATACCTGCATCTTCGAGGGCCTTGACGAATTTTTGCACCTCTTCGTCGGAAGCGAAATGTATTGTCATTGTGCCCTTGCCTGCAGCGCTGCGCTTTAAAGAAATATCACTCTCGAAGAAACGACCGATGCGGCTGAGCAGCTGCGTATATTCCTGTGGCAATTCCTGCTGTGAGCGAGGCGACTTTTTTGAGGGTTTTCTCAGATATTTCTTAACCTCTTTTTCCAAATCACGGACAGAAAGTCCTTCTTTAACCACAAGATCGCAGAACTGCTGCTGCATTTCGGCATCTTCAATTCCCAAAAGCACTTTGGCATGGCCGACACTGAGCAGACCTACCTTAAGGTCGTGCTGCACCTTTACGGGAAGTTTGAGCAAGCGGAGCATATTCGCTACCGAACTGCGCTTTTTCCCCACCCTGTCAGCCATAATGTCTTGGGTAAGCTTGCATTCATCCATCAAGCGTTTATAACTGAGAGCCGTTTCGATAGGATCCAAATCTTCGCGCTGGATATTCTCGACAAGAGCCATCTCCAGCATGCCCTGATCATCGGTTTCGCGCACATATGCGGGAATCATGGACATGCCGGCAATGCGGCAGGCCTTGAAACGGCGCTCGCCGCTGATTATCTGATAGCGGTTCTCCGAAACCTTGCGTACCGTTATGGGCTGAATAAGACCGAGCGTTTTGATGCTTGCGGCAAGTTCTTCCATAGCTTCCGCATCGAAAGAGGTACGGGGCTGGAAAGGATTGGCCTCCACCATGTCTATGGGGATTCGGAGCACATCAGAGGTGCTTACATTGGGTTTTGTTCCGACAACATCTTTATTCACATAGCCCACCGGCTTGCGGAACTGGTCGGCTTCTTCTCCTAAAAGGGCGCTGAGGCCGCGCCCGAGGCCATGTTTCTGTTTTGCCATTATTGTATCACTTCCCCGTTGTTTTCGAGAAGTTCTTTTGCAAGGTTCAAATAATTATTAGAGCCTGTGCTCATAACATCATAGAGAATTATCGGCTTGCCGTGAGAGGGGGCCTCGCTCAGACGTATATTGCGCTGTATAATGGTGCGGAAAACCATGTCTGTGAAATGTTCCCTCAATTCGCCGACCACTTGAGCATGCACCTTTGTGCGGCCATCGAACATGGTTACCAGGAATCCCTCTATGGCAAGGTCGGGATTCGGACCTTTTTGCACCAGGCGTATGGTTTGAAGCAGTTTGCCAAGTCCTTCGAGGGCGAAGAATTCCGGCTGTACCGGAATCATTACAGAATCAGCCGCCGTAAGACAGTTGACAGTCACCAAGCCCAACGAGGGCGAGCAGTCGATAATTATATAGTCATAGTTATTGCGTATGGGCTCGAGTGCCATGCGCAATACGGATTCCCGTTGCTCCACCTCCAACATCTCTATCTCCACGCCCACCAAATTGATGTGAGAGGGAATCATGTGCAGATTGCCTATCTCCGTTTGAAGAAGGGCATCCTCTGCCGCTATCTTGCCTTCCATCACCTCGTAGATGGTGCGCTTATCATCGCTGTCAGGCGAAAAATTAAGGCCGCTGGTGGTGTTCGCTTGAGGGTCGGCATCTATAACCAGCACCTTTTTATCCAGCACCGCCAAAGATGCTGAAAGATTGATGGCGGTGGTGGTCTTGCCCACGCCGCCCTTTTGATTTGCTATCGCTATTATCTTACCCATAAATTTCCACTTTCAAATTTACTGTTTCCGGCTATTTTTAACATTTGCCGAGCATGTTCAAAAATCAAACCCTTAGCTTACAAATGTAACGAATATTTGTCAATTATCCATCCGGCTATCCGTGCAAATATCCAGCCGAAAAGCAGACCGACGGAAAATCCCACAATCACATCTCCCAAAAAATGCTTGCCGACAAATATGCGGCTTATGCCCACAAGCGCAGCCCACACGAACATTATCCAAGCCAAAGTGTTGTAGCTGCGGCTTTTATCTCCATTTCGGAAGCCCTTGACCACCGCCATAGCCACCCCGATGGAATTAGCGGCATGCGCCGAAAAAAAACCATAGAAATTGCCTCTCCCCTCCAAACGGCGCAGACCTCCCTGCAGCATATAATTATCCCAAACCGGACGAAGCCGTCCCACCGAGTTTTTAAGGAGATTGGAGAATTGGTCGCAGGCGGCAACTGTAAGCACCACGGACAAAAACACTATCAGGCCTTTTTTCCAGCCAAGCCTTACAAAAAGCAGGACCGTGAGTAGCAGATAAAAAGGAATCCAAATTTCTCTGTTGGAAAAAAACATCCACACAGCGTCGCTCAGCGGGCTATGCCACGAATTAATGGCCAGAGTTATATTCTGGTCTAAGTGATGAAGCTCGGAGATTATGCCTGCAATGCCTTCCATAGCATGTCTATCAATTCTTTCAGCCCGTCTCTGCTAAAGCTGGATATGAATACGTGAGGTATGTCTTTCGGAAGCAAGGGCTCGATTTCGGCCTCCAAGTCTTTGTCTATCAAGTCGCATTTGGTAATAGCCAGCACGCGGTCTTTGGCTAAGAGTTCGGGATTGTATTCACGCAATTCGGCAAGGAGGCTTTCGTAGCCCTTTTTTATGTCATCCTCTTCGACGCTTACCATAAAGAGCAACACAGAATTGCGCTCGATGTGCCGGAGGAACCTTATACCCAAGCCCTTCCCTTGGTGTGCACCCTCTATTATACCGGGGATATCTGCAATCACAAAAGACTTATTGTCATAATATTCTACTATGCCAAGGTTGGGCTCTAATGTAGTAAAAGCGTAATCTGCAATTTTGGGTTTTGCACTGGTAATAGCTGCGAGCAGAGTGGATTTTCCGGCATTCGGGAAGCCCACAAGGCCTACATCCGCAAGGAGTTTCAGTTCAAACACGAACCAAGCCTCTTCGCCGTCCTCTCCGCTCTGAGCATAGCGCGGCGTCTGGTTTGTGGAGGTCTTGAAATTAGTGTTGCCGAGCCCGCCTCTGCCGCCTTTGCACAATACAAACTCCTGCCCAGGCTCTACCAATTCCACAACTTGCTCTTCCTCATACTCTGTCACAATCTCTTTGAATTCCTCCTCTCCTCCATACTCGACCTCTTCTTCAAGTTCGCTGTATTTCTCTTTCCAAAATTCCACGACACCCTTTTCCTGCACCGGCACTACTTCCCTTTCTATCTTGGAGGGTATCAGGCGCTTGACCACCGTTCCGAGAGGCAGTTCCAAAACAACATCCTGCCCACTCTTGCCCGTACGAAAATTACTTGAACCGGGCTGTCCGTCTTCGGCAATGACATTTTTGCGGTATTTAAGATGGATGAGTGTCCATAATTGCGGATTGGCTCGCACAATTACACTGCCTCCCATACCGCCGTTTCCGCCATCCGGACCTCCCTTATAATTGAATTTTAAATGGCGGAGATGCGAACTGCCCGCTCCGCCGCGCCCCGATGCGCAACGAATGCGTACATAGTCTATGAAATTGGATTCCGCCATGGTTTGCAAATTTACAAATTTTTGTAGTATCTCACGCCTTTTGACGATTCTACAAATTTTTATCGTACAAGAAAACATAAATATTTTCTTTTTACCCCTTTTCCTCCGGATTTTTTATTGGATAATTGCTGTCTGAACTATTATTTTTGATTATGTATTCATTTTTTAAGAGGATGAAAAATGCTTTATTTTTTCTTAAAATTCTATTTTTTTGGGAATTTTTCTTATATTTGCAGAGTAATTGACTTTATACCGAATTATGTATGAAAGTTAACATTACAGACAGGGATCTGAAGGAGTTGATCGAAACGGGCTACAACAATAAATACAAGAGATATGCAAGAAACAAGAGGTTTATGGAGGGACTTGCAAGGGTGTACAAGATAATGCAGATTGTTGGAACTGCGAATGGCCTTCGTATATATAGCTTCCTTCATTATGAGAAACTTACAAACAATGTCGGTTTAAGTTCAGTGAGAGTGCAAAATGGAAGAGTTGAAAGATTACTGTTCAAAGAGACGGAGGATGGCATGGAAATTACAATTATTGAATTAAATGACGATCACTATGGCAATAAGAAATGAAGCCCCTGCCTTAATGGCAATTCATCCGGGCAATATCCTGAAAGAAGAGCTGAAAGAACGAGGTATCAGTCAGAAAGAATTTGCAAAGATGGTGGAAATGCAAGCATCCCATCTTAATGAAATCATAAAAGGCAAACGTTCCATCAGTAAGAAAGTGGCAAACAAGTTGGAAGAGGTTCTCGGCATCCCTTCAATTGATTGGGTTAACTTTCAGACCAGATTTGATTATGACACAAAAAAGAATGAAGAACGGCAAATCGTAGAAAAAGCGGCATATGAAGAATTACTGGAGTATAATAAAATCTTCGATTTCAAGGTCTTAACTTCTCGTGCCGGCTTCCGGTCCCCGCTTTGTTCTGAAACGCTGTCTTTTCTTAAAAATGCATTTAAACTTCCGGAGCCGTCCAAGTTGAAGATTCAAGTTGACGGCTTATTCAAAAAGTCGGCAAAAGTAGGCAAAGACCCTCGAATGATAATGACCTGGATACTCCTTGCCAAACATTTTGCATATACGAGTAATTTCGAATCGGCATACGATGAATCAAAACTTGAAGAGCTAATTCCTCAAGTCAGCAGTATTCTTCATTCCAATAAGAACACAATTGCAAGTTTGACAGAAACTTTTGCACGGTATGGAATATTATTCGGAGTTGTAGAAAAAGTAAAAGGCGCATCTATCGATGCTTACTCTTTTGATTATGACGGACATCCTTGCATTATCGTAACCACACGATTTGACAGGATTGATAATCTTGCTTTTGCCGTTATGCATGAACTTGGACATATCAAGAACCGCGACAACAGAGACAATGTATTAAATGTTGCAGACTACGATAATGAAAGCCGGACGGAAAAAGCAGCCAACGCATTTGCTTCCAATGCTTTAATCCCGGATTCAAAATGGAAAAAAGCACCTGAAGTGCCGTTATTGCCTGCAACCATTCAGCGTGTGTACTCCGCTTGGGCAGAGTCTAACGGATATAATAAATGGATAGTTCTCGGAAGAATCTCACACGATACCGGAATGTATAAATTCCAATCCGATTCTTCCAGAAAAATCTCTTAGGCGAAAAGCCTACCGCCCTTTATACATACTGTCGTAATATTTCTGATAGTCTCCGGAGGTTACATTGTCCAGCCAGGCTTGATTGTCCAAATACCAGCGGACGGTCTTTTCCACACCCTCTTCGAATTGCAGACTTGGCTCCCAACCGAGCTCGCGCTGGAGTTTGCGGGAGTCGATGGCATAGCGCATATCGTGGCCGGGGCGGTCGGTAACATATTTTATAAGATCTTCTCCCGATTCTTCGGGGCGTCCGAGAAGTTTGTTTACGGTTTTTATGAGCAAACGAACGACATCTATATTTTTCCACTCGTTGAAACCGCCGATGTTATAGGTATCTGCAATCGTCCCCTTATGGAAGATGACATCTATCGCCCTTGCATGGTCCACCACATACAGCCAGTCGCGCACATTCTCTCCCTTGCCATATACCGGCAGGGGTTTGTCATGACGTATATTGTTGATAAATAGCGGTATAAGCTTTTCGGGGAATTGATACGGGCCGTAATTGTTGGAGCAATTGGTGACAATGGTAGGCATGCCGTAGGTGTCGTGAAAGGCCCTTACGAAATGGTCGGAAGATGCTTTGGAGGCGCTGTATGGGCTATGAGGCTCATATTTGCTGCTTTCGAGGAAAAAATCCTTGCCGTAAGCATGGTGATGCTTGCCGGAAGCGGCTGTAGTAAACGGGCTTTCCAGACCTTCGGGATGGCTTAATGCAAGAGCGCCGTAAACCTCATCCGTGCTTATATGATAAAAGCGCTTGCCTTCATACTTTTCAGGGAGGCCCTCCCAATAGAGTTTTGCCGCTTGAAGCATGCTGAGGGTGCCCATAACATTGGTTTGAGCAAAAGTGAAGGGATCTTTGATGGAGCGGTCGACATGGCTTTCGGCAGCAAGGTGGATGATACCGTCCACGCGCTCCTTCTGCATTAGCTCCAGCACTTTGGCAAATTCGCAAATGTCGAGCTTGACGAAGCTGTAGTTGGGTTTGTCCTCTATATCTGCAAGATTGGCGAGGT
>JAAZIW010000216.1 GCA_012800665.1 Rikenellaceae bacterium | reverse complement strand
TCGGGTTGGCAGCGGGGAAAGTGCGGTATTTAACAATCATAGTTGGGTGGGAGGGGTTCGGGTGGGGGCGGGGGTGGGGGTGGCGGATTCGGGTAGGGCGGATTTTTCGGGCGGAAAGGCTGCTTCGGGCGGAAAGGCTGCTTCGGGAAGCGCCTACCGCAACAGCTTCGGAGCGGAAGCAAACAACCGAGACAAAGTCCGAAGACTTGTCTCTCACGAAAAAGCTTACTACCTTTATCGTCATTAACCTTTAATTTTTCGATAAAAACGAAGCATTTAACGCAAGAGCAAAGGTATGAAATTTCTGCATTATTTGCGCAGCGGCAAGCAGAATCCAGAGTGCGCATGAGGTCTTCCAACTTCAAGAAGTCCATCCCCAAATACATCTTCGAGTACGCCAGGAAGCTGATTGTCGAAGAGCAATACAGCTCCGAGCAGGTGGTGGGCTATTGCCGCCGTTTCGGCATTAAGATGTGCTCACACGAGTCTCTGTATAAGTGGATATGGAAAGATAAAAGCTATGGCGTTGATGTATACAAGTATCTTCGACGACGTGGCAAGAAATACAAGTCCAGAGGGTCTGTAAACAATAGCAGGAGCTTTATCCCTGACGCAGTCGACATCAGCCAAAGACCTCTTGAAGCGAACACGAGGGAGCGCTTCGGCGACTTTAAAATCGACACTATAGTCGGAGCAAACGGCAAGCAGCATATCCTTACTGTCGTTGAAAGAAAAACCGGTCTGCTTCTCATGAGAAAGCTGAAGGAGCCCAACGCATATGAAACGGCCGAAACGCTTATAGACCTGCTTAGACCGCTTGCCGGGCTGGTGAAGACCATAACATTAGACAATGCGAAGCAGTTCGTAATGCATAAATGGATAGCCGAGGCAACCGGGTCCTCTTTCTTCTTCGCACGGCCCTATCGCTCATGGGAGAGAGGAGCAAAAATGCTTAATCATTGTTGCGGTTGACTTTCATGGTATGACGAAAAAAGGCCTAAAGCGTCGTAGCCCCACGGTTTTTTGTAGGGGGGTATTACGGAAAAGGCCTTAAATGCTTGACCATGAAGCGGAAAAGAGGGATGCGAAGATATAGAAGGGCGAAAAGGAGGGCTGAAGCGGCGGGGAAAGATTGATTTTGATTGAAGATGATAGAATAACGAAAATAAATAGTTTTATCTTTGCAAAACAAGCCAAAAAGTATGACTGTTTCTACAGATGCAAAAAATATAGCAAAGTGTATTATTACCGACCTGCTGCTATTTCTTTTTATATATCTTGTGCCTTCCCTATCGCATCTCACGGGCATTCCCTTTTATCTACTTGAGCCATTGAGGGTTTCCGTTATGCTGAGCTACATTGTCACGAGAAGTAAAGGCAATGCATATATTGTCGCTCTGACCCTGCCCTTGTTTTCTTTTGCGACAGCTTCTCATCCTGTATTTCTCAAATGCCTTATTATGATGACGGAACTTGTCCTCAACATTTTTATCCTCGATAAACTGGCATCCAAAATGAAAGGAATCTTCCTTCCGGCCTTCATCTCTATTGTTGCCAGCAAATGCATATATTATCTTTTAAAATATCTGCTTGTAAAATCGTCTTTGCTAAGCATGTCATTAGTTTCCACCCCTTTGTGGATACAGGCGGTTATGACGCTTGTCCTCGCAGCAGTCTTCGCTCTTTCGATACGCAGAAAACCTGTTTCATAACCATGAGTTTACGAGTTTATATTGCGAATATGCTTCAATAAGAAAAAATCTGTTTCCTAACCCGAAAAACACGGCTTAGCTGAATTAAAAATGTTGCTTTGCAGAATTAATAAGCAGCTGCTTTGCCGGAATTTACGTCTTGAAATCAAGACGTCTCGAAATTAACCTATCTTAAAAATCAATATGATTCAGCAAGGTTTTATCAAGCCTTGTTGTTTTTCATAAAAATAAATGTAACTTTGCATTAACGATGTCGTTAAACGACTATGTTAACTAAGACAAAGTCTATTTAACAGGGCCAATAAACCCTTAGGATGAGAAGGAGAAGGAGAAGGAGAAGGAGAAGGAGAAGAAACAAAGAAAATAATATAACAGCCACAACAATAACAGCCACAAACCATATATCATGAAAACAAAAATAATAGCCCTGATGCTTGGATTTATGCCTCTGACGGCCCCCGCCCAAGAGCCCTTTTCTCCCAAAGAGAGCCAGGTGCAAAACAACTTCCCGCCAAAGGAAAGTCCCGCAAAAGAGTCCACGGCACAAAAACCATTTTCTCTCAAAGAATGCCTTGACTACGCTGTGGAACATAATGACAAGCTTCAAAAAGACAAACTCAGCATGGAGTCTGCCGTACAATCGAAACGGGAGATTGTAGGTGCACTGCTGCCGCAAATAAATGCATTCAGCGGCCTCAACTACAATATCCAAAAGACCACCATCGCCATGCCCAACTTCGTGAATTCTATGATGCCTCCGGCAATGCAAGACCCGGACGCCCCCAAATACATGACCGTCACCATGGGCATGGACTACGGCGCCAACTGGGGCGGGAGCATCAGTCAGCAGATAGTCAATTTTTCGCTTTTCAATGCGCTGAGCATCGCTGACCTTTCCGGCGAAATGACTGAAATAGGAGCGAAAATCAATACCGAGGATGTAATAGCCCAAACTGCCGGCCTCTATTACTCCATTCAGGTGCTGACCTACGCAGTAGAACTTTTCGATGAAAGCATAGCTCTGATGGACCGCACATTACAAATGTTAGAGGTAAACAAAGCCAGCGGCCTGATGCGTCCTGTGGATGTCAAGCAGCTGAAAGTGAACAAGATAAATTTAGAAACCGAAAAACTCTCCATGATTCAGGCCATCGACATCCAAAAGAATCTGCTCAAAATCCAAATGGGCTTTCCGATGGATGAAAAGATAGAACTGCCACCCATAAACATCAAAAATATGGAAGAGGAAATTTTGACAAACGCCCTGACTGCCTTCGATATGAGCAGCCAGCTTTCCTTCAAGATGTTCAAAAGCCGGCAGAAAATGCTTGACCTGCAATATAAAGCGGCCGTGTACGGGACGCTTCCGATGCTCAGCCTGAGCGCCAACTACGCAATGAATTATATGGGAGATGATTTCAAAGGCGAAACCTTCCATAAATTCCCCGTATCCGCAATATCCCTCAACCTCAGGGTACCGATTTTCACCGGACTGTCCAAAACCGCCGGTATAAAAAAGGCGCAAATCGAAAGGCAGAAGTCTTTGCGCGATGAAAGAAGCCTCAGTCAGTCGCTGGCAATGGCTTATGGAAACGCGCTGATGTCGCTCGAACAAAGCAGAAAGATCATGGATTCGCAAAAGCGCAACAAAGAAATGGCGCAGGAGGTCTTCGATGTGATAGAAAACAATTATAAAGAGGGTATCTCTTCCCTATCCGACCTGCTGAATGCAAATTCAGCCTTAATCCGCTCTCAGATGAATTATGTGAATGCGCTAAGCGGCTGCATGAAAGCATACATCGATCTCAAAAAAAGCAACGGTACAATTAGCGAAATCAAAAAATAAAGCAATATGAAAAAGTCAAGAATAAGAGCAATAATAATCATCGCTCTGATTATAGCGGGCATGGCAGCCCTTCTGCTCGTCAATAAAAAGAAAATGCAGGAGCAGAGTTCGCTCGCTGCTGTCTTCGACAAAACCGAAACCGTATCTACCGTAAAAGTGGAGAGCGAGGTCTTCAAGCGTAATTTCAGCGCCAACGGAATAACGCAGGCGGTAAAGGAACTCAATTTCGTGTCTGATGTATCAGGCAGAGTCACAACGGTTTATGTAGACAAAGGAAGTCGCGTTGCCGATGGTACGCCTCTTCTTAAAATCGACAGCGAGCTCTATGAGGCCGATTACAAGGCTGCAAAGGCGGCGTATGAGGCACTTAAAAAAGATGAGGAACGCTTCACCCGGTCCAACGAGGCCGGAGGAGTTACGAGCCAGCAGTTGGACAATATCAGGACCCAACTTGTGGCAGCCGAAAGCAGGTATATAGTAAGCCGCCGGAAATACGAAAACACCGTGGTGAAATCCCCCATGGCAGGCACAATAAATTTACGCTATGTGGAGCCCGGCGCCCTCATCGCCCCAAACGCACCGCTGTTCGAAATCGTGGATGACAGCCGCCTGAAAGTAATATGCAATGTGCCGGAAGGCAGAATCCGTCTTCTGTCCGTAGGGCAAAAAATCAAAGCCGCAGACAGCAGCCTGCCCGGAATTGTCTTCACCGGCAGAATCAATCACATCGGCATCAAAACCGACAGGGGGCTGAATTACCCCGTGGAAGTGCTGCTGGACAAGGACAGCAGGCTCAAAATCGGCATGTACCTGAAAGTATTTTTTGAAGATAAGGAAGGGCGCGAAGCCATAATTATCCCCCGCAAGGCCGTAGTGGGCAGCGCAAAATCTGCCATCTCCTATGTGGTGGAAGATGGAAAAGCCTTCCGCCGTGAATTGACATTGGGAGATATGGTTGGCGACCGAGTAGAGGTGCTTGAGGGGCTTAATGAAGGAGAGGAGATAATAGTGGCGGGGCTGATGAATGTGGGAGACGGCGTTGATGTGAAAGTAGTGAATCAATAAAGGGCAAAGCCATGAAGATATCTGAATTATCGATACGACGGCCTATCTATGTAATAGTTCTGTTTTTGGTGATAGCGATACTCGGCTTTATCGGCTTCAAATCGCTGCAGGCAGAGCTGATGCCCAAATTCACCCCGCCTGCTCTGAATGTGATGGTGGTGTACCCGGGCGCATCTCCCACTGAGGTGGAAAATTCCCTCACACGCAAACTCGAAGATGCCTTATCCTCCCTTCAGGGCATAGAATCCATGCGCTCCTATTCCTTCGAAGGAATGTCGATGGTGTTCGTATCTTTCAAATACGGCACCGACATAGATAAAGCGATGAGCGATGCGCAAAATAAAATCAACTCCAAAAGGGCGCAGCTTCCTTCCTCCACCCTCTCCCCCATAATCAACAAAATCACCGTGGATGACAAAGCGGTAATGACGCTTGCGCTGAGTTCCGACCTTGAATCAAGCGACTTCAGCGACCTTGTGGAGCACCGCATCATCCCCGCACTCCTAAGGATTCCGGGAACAGCCAAAGTGGAAGCCATAGGCGAGCATCCGAGAGAAATTCAGGTGAATTTAGACCTTGAAGCGATGAATTCCTTGGGGATGAGTCCGGTGCAGGTGATGGGAGTTCTAAGAGCATCGAATCTCGACTTCCCCACAGGAAGCCTCCGGAACGAACGCACCCATACCTCCATCCGTCTTTCAGGAAAATTAGCTTCGGTGGAGGAAATGCGCAATTTGGTGCTGATGACCTTGCCCACCGGCACCCAGATAAGGCTGAGCGACATAGCCGAAGTTATTGAAACATCGAAAGAGGTGAACAAGCTCGCCCGCGTCAACGGAACGGAAACCATCCTCCTTAATATCTTCAAACAGGGGGATGCCAATGCAATATCACTCAGTGAAAACGTCATGGAAACGGCCTCCGAGCTGGAAAGCGACTATACCTCATCCGGCCTTGCGATAAAAATCGTTTCCGATACCTCCAACTTCACAAGGGACTCCATCAAATCGGTGCTTACCGATCTGCTGTTGGCGATTATATTGGTTACGTTGGTGATTTTAGTCTTCCTGCACAACTGGCGCAATGCCCTTATCGTCATGATTGTCGTGCCCGTTTCGCTCATCGGCTCCTTTATAGGCATGCAGCTGTTTAATTTCACGCTTAACCTCATGTCCCTGCTTGGAATGTCGGTGGTGATAGGAGTGCTTGTGGATGACGCCATTGTGGTGATAGAAAACGTTTACCGGCACCTCGAAATGGGCAAGAAGCCCGTGAAAGCAACTATCGATGCAATGAATGAAATCGGCTTCACGGTGATAACGATTACAATAGCGTTAGTGATTGTTTTTCTGCCGATTGCCCTTACCAAAAGCCTCGTTTCGGACATTCTCCGGCAATTCTGCGGAATCATCATTTTCTCCATTCTTCTCAGCCTTCTTGCTGCCCTGACCTTGGTGCCTTTGCTTACATCGAGATTCGGAAAATTAGAGGTGCCTGATGATTCCCGCTTATGGGGCAGAATAATGATTTGGTTCGAAAACTCCATAGTCAGTTTCGGCAATTGGATTGCAAATCTGCTGAAATGGTCGCTTGGTCACAAAAGATGGATAGGAGCGATAGTGCTTGCGCTCACCTTGCTTGTGCTCGCCCTCTTCCCCTTGGGATTCATAGGATTTGAGTTTATGCCGGATGTAGACCAGAGCGAGTTCTCGGTGATTTTGGAGATGCCTAAGGATATATCGATTGAAGAGTCTTCTGCATTTGTGTCCAAAGCGGAGGCATGGCTGCTTGATAAGCCGGAAATTACTGAGGTGGTATCCGTAGTAGGCCTTACCAGCAGTCAGAATGAAAGTACGCAGGGGACGCCGTATTTGGCGGAATTGAATGTGAAGATGGTGCCGCCTTCGCAGCGAAGCAAGTCCGTCAGTTTGTATATCGCCTCTCTTCGAAGAGAGCTGACCGACTATTTGGTAGATGCTAAGGTTAAGATGTTTGCAGCCTCGCTGCATGGCGCAAGCAACGCCTCTGCAATGGAATATGTGATTTCCGGCAGCAGAGCCGATTCGGTGGCGGCCTTTGGAGAATATGCCTTGGATGTGCTCAGAAGCATTCCCGGAACAATTCAGCAGCAGCTTTCCACCGGCAGCGGCATGCCTGAAGTGGAGATTATTGTAGACAGGGAGAAGATGTCCGCTTTGGGACTTTCTCTCGATAATGTGGGACTCACTCTCCAAATGGCTTTCCAGGGAAATTCCACGCTTAAATTCGTGAAAGGCGAATACGAATACGACATAAACATCAGGGCTGACGGCATCTATCGCAACAATATCGATGATATTGCAGGGCTCACTTTCATAAATGCCCAGGAAAGCCGCATCACCCTCGACCAATTTGCACAGGTCAAGCTCGGCACAGGCCCCAACAGGTTAGAAAGGTACAATAGAAACCCGTCTGTTGCAATAAGTTCCAATGTAATCGGAGTTTCGCCCGGCACGGCATCAAGGCAATTCCTGTCGCAGGTAAAGGACAAGGCGGATGAAATGGGAGTATCGCTCTTCACGATGGGTAATATGAAGTTAATGTCGAACTCAATGCAGGTACTTGGCTTTGCTATGCTGTTATCGCTCATCCTCATGTATCTTACCTTGGTGCTTCTCTACAATAATTGGGTGGACCCATTCGTGGTGATGTTCTCCATCCCCTTCTCCATACTCGGCTCCATCCTTGCCCTTGCGCTTTCGGGCACTTCGCTTAATATCTATGCTATGCTTGGACTTGTGATGCTTATAGGCCTCGTTGCCAAGAATGCCATTATTTTGGTGGATTTCGCAAAGGAACAGCTCGCTGCCGGAAAGGGAATGGATGAGGCCCTGCTTAATGCCGTGAAGATGCGCACGAGGCCCATTCTTATGACGGCTCTATCTACCATTATAGGCATGATTCCCGTAGCGATTGCATCTGGCTCAAGCGCCGAACTCAGAAACGGCCTGGGCTGGGTTGTCATAGGCGGAATGCTTTTATCCACATTCCTAACCCTCATCGTTGTCCCCGTTGCATTCAAGATTTTCCATAAAAATGCGTAAATTTGGTATCTTGCGGTCCGTAGAATATTTTACAGGAAATTGATTGAAGATTTTACAATTAATTGATTGCGAAAGTTGAAGTTTTTAAATATAGTATAGATGACAAAGGAACAGCAAATTCTGCTTGCGGCGGAAGAGGAATTTTTGAAAAACGGCTATGATGCCACCTCAACTGCGGTGATTGCAAGAAAAGTCGGCGTTACACATGCGATGGTGAATTATTATTATAGAAATAAGAAGCAGCTTTTTTTAAAGGTGCTGGATGTTTGTACGGTAGAGTTGCTTGAAAAGATTAAGGTGCTGATGAGGGTGGACGGCAATTTTGTGGAGCTCGCTGCAAATACCGCCGCCATCTTGTTTGACAGTTTTCTCGCCAAAAGAAGACTCCCCTTCCTGCTGCTTGATGTTGCCCGGACTCATCCCGAGTTTTTGGAGCATTACAGAGAGGTGGTCGGAACAGTTTGCGCAGAAAGCATAAAAAGGCATTCGGTTTATCTCGAACAGCAGATTCTTGAAGGAAAGGTTGCAGACTGCACGATTAACGATGTCTTCAATACCGTCATGTCCCTTGCGCTCGCCCCTTTTCTCAACGCTCCCATGCTCGAAAATGTTCTGGGCATGTCCGAGGAGGAAATCGAGGCCTACCTTAAAGCCCACCGCGCTGAAATGCTGAAAATCATCTACGCCAGATATTCCGGTGCGCAGAAATAGTAAAATGGCGGGAGACTTGTTTACGAAGCGGTCCTTTTTTTGGTAAACTTTTTTAGGACGAGACACCGAGCGTAAAATGGAAAGTGTTGATAATGAGCCAGATCATCAAACAAGGTCAGCCAAATTTTCAGGTGTTCTTTAATGATTTCGATGATAGTCAGAGAGTTACATTTTACGCTCGAAACGACCATAAGTGGCGACTGAGCAGGAAAGGACGGCAGAATTTAAGAAGTTGAAGGAACAAGAAAGTCGGTATAACAATGAAAATCAGCATTACGGATATATTGAGCGGCAGGGTGAGGATTGTTTGGCGGAGGCGCAGACGAAAGGCGGCGGTGACTCCGGAGACGGAGCGGCTGCGCAAGGAAGCCAAGGCCTATCTGCCTGTAAGGCTCAAGGAGTTGGCGGAGGCCGGAGGCTTCTCTTATAATTCGGTGCGAATCAAGAATAATGTGTCAAATTGGGGCTCCTGCTCCAGCAAGGGGAACATAAATCTGAATCTTAATTTGATGAGGTTGCCGAAAGAGCTGCAAGACTATGTGATGCTGCATGAACTCTGCCATCTGCGCTATATGAATCACGGACCGGAATTCCACGCCATGCTGGAAAAACTATGCCCCAACCACCGTGAATTAAGGAAAAAACTGCGGGAATATCGCCTGACTTAAAATCCTTCCACAAGTTCGTAATCAAGAAGGCGCATCGCGGTGGAGGAGAATGAATTGCAAGCTGAACTTTAAAAGTTTTCTATAAGTTCGTAATCGAGCAGGCGCTGTTCTAAGTTGGCGTTCTTGACGCGAATCCTTACAGGGTCGCCGAGGCGGAAGATTTTCTTGGTCCTTTTGCCCACCAAGCGGTAACGCTCCTCATCAAATTCGAAGAAGTCGGAACGAATCTCGCGAAGAGAAACCATGCCCTCAACCTTGGTAGGCTCTATCTCTACATACATCCCCCACTCGGTAACGCCGCTCACATGGCCGTCGAATTCGAGGCCTATCTTATCCTGCATAAACTCCACGAGCTTGTATTTGATGCTGGTACGCTC
>JAAZIW010000215.1 GCA_012800665.1 Rikenellaceae bacterium | reverse complement strand
GTTATTTGGCTGAAGTCGAGAGGAGAATCTATGTCCACAATAGGGGTTAGCATTTCCTCGGTAATCTTGCCTTTTACCAAGGCATCCATGCGGCTGGCGAATTCGGGAAGATTTTCTTCTTTGAGGGTAAGGCCGGCTGCATACATATGGCCTCCGAAATTCTCTAAAAGGTAGGCGCAGCTTTCTATGGCAGAATATAAATCGAAACCCGCTACGCTTCTGGCAGAGCCCGTTACCAGGCCATTGCTCTTTGTGAGAACGACGGTCGGCTTATAGAATGCCTCCACCAAGCGCGAGGCCACTATGCCCACCACTCCCTTGTTCCAGTCGGGGCTGAAAACAATCGTGGCGTTTTCGCTGGCGAGAGCCTTTCCGCTTTCCACCATCTCCAAGGCATCAGCCGTTATTTCGCGGTCGATGTTTTTACGCTCGTTATTATTGTTGTTTATGCGTTCCGCAGTTATCATAGCCTGGCCGCTTTCGGTAGCTGTAAGCAATTCCACAGCCAAGCGCCCTGTCTCCATTCTTCCTGCGGCATTGATGCGCGGGCCTATCTTGAACACAATGTCGTCCATGCTTACATGTCCGGTTTCAAGATTGCTGAGATTAATTAACGCCTGCAGTCCCTTGCGCGGCTCTTCGTTGAGGCGTTTAAGCCCGAAGTGAGCCAGAATCCTGTTTTCGCCCGTCATAAGCACAAGGTCGGCGGCAATGCTTACCACGCATAGGTCGAGAAGGGGGATAAGGGTGTCGAAAGGAATTTCATATTTTTGCGCATATCCCTGTACTAATTTGAAGCCTACTCCGCAGCCGCAGAGGTCGTTGAAAGGATAATTGTCGTCTTCGCGTTTGGGGTCCAGCACGGCAACAGCATCAGGAAGTTTTTCATCGGGAAGATGATGGTCGCAAATAATCATATCTATGCCATGTTCTTTGGCAAGATTCACCTTTTGTATCGCTTTGATGCCGCAGTCCAAGGTAATGATTAGGGTATAGCCTCCGTCTACGGCAGTTTGTATGCCTTTGAGCGACACGCCGTAGCCTTCTTCGTAGCGGTCGGGAATGTAAAAATCCACTGATTGGGTGTAGCGCTTGATAAAGGAATATACTAACGCAACAGCGGTGGTGCCATCCACATCATAGTCGCCGTAAACCAATATCTTTTCGCCCGAAGTGATGGCTTTATGAAGCCTCTCCACTGCCACATCCATATCCTTCATTAAGAAAGGGTCGTGGAGATTCTCTAAGCTTGGCCGGAAGAATGCCCTGGCCTGGTCGAAGCTTTCTATGCCTCTTTGAACCAGCAATTCCGCAAGCACACGGTCTATTCCGAGCGCAAGCGCCAATGCTGCCGCTTTTTCTCTATCAGCAGCTTGAGCAATATTCCATTTGGCCTCTTTTGACATATCATGCAAAGTTATCCAAAATTTGCGTAATAGTCAAATTATGCCTCCAAGTGCACCATATTGCGTTGACGGACGGCTTCGAAAAGGAGAATGGCTGCGCTTACGCTTACATTAAGCGAATCTTCTATACCGAGCATGGGGATGCGGATACGTGCATCTGCCGCCTCCCGCCATTTGCCGCTTAGGCCGGTGGACTCTGCGCCCATGACTATTGCTGTCGGGGCGGTCATGTCTTGGTCGTAATAAAGATTAGAGTCTTGAAGCTGAGCCGTCAGAATTTGTATATTCTTGTCTTTAAGGAACTTAATGGCGTCATCTGAATTGCAGCATATGGTAGGCACGGTAAAAATCGCCCCTACGCTGGCGCGAATCAGATTGGGATTATAGATGTCGGTAAGAGGGTCGCAGACTATCACGGCATCAGCCCCTGCTGCATCTGCGCTTCGAAGGACAGCACCCAAATTACCCGGCTTTTCCACCGCTTCCAAAACGACTATAAGAGGGGAGTGCCCGGCATCTTTTAAAATCTCTTCCAAATCTGCCAAACTTCGCTGTTTCCATTCCACTACGGCAACAACCCCTTCCGTTCCACCCCTATAGGTAATTTTTGAGTATAGGGATTGGGGGATTTCAAAACATCTGCAATCGGCATTGAGTGAGGCTTGGCGCTCGATTCCGGCAAAATCTTCATCTCCTATCAACTCAGGACATCTGAAAATGCTGCGCGCCCTAAAGCCGGCGGCAAGACATCTTTCGAGTTCCCTACGGCCCTCCACAAGAAAAAGGCCTTTTTCCCGGCGCACATCAGATTTGTAGCCGAGCGACAGGGCCTCTTTGATTTTAGGATTTTGGGCCGAGCTGATTACCTCGGAGCGCATTATTCTGTGGCGTAAGTTTCGGCGAGACCTTTCTCGGGCCTCATTTGCGGGAAGAACAGCACATCTTGAATTGTTCTTTGACCGAGCATAAGCATTGCCAAACGGTCTATTCCTATACCGATTCCCGCAGTCGGAGGCATGCCGTATTCGAGAGCTCTCACAAAGTCGTAGTCAACGAACATGGCCTCATCATCTCCTTTCATCTTAAGCTTGGCCTCCTCTTTAAACCTTTCAAGTTGGTCTATTGGGTCATTGAGCTCAGAATAGGCGTTGGCGAGTTCGTGTCCGTTTACAAAAATCTCGAAGCGCTCGGTAAGAGTGTCATCATAACGGCAACGCGTGGTAAGGGGCGACATTTCCACAGGATAGTCGATTAAGAAAGTGGGCTGTATGAATTTATCTTCGCAGAAAGCGCTGAAGATTGCATCTATCAGTTTGCCGCGTCCCATTCCGGGCTCAAACTCCACATTGAGTTTTTTACAAGTGGCTCGAAGCTCCTCTTCATCCATATTATGCACATCCACTCCGGCATATTCCTTTATGGCATCCATAATGCGTATGCGTTTCCATCCCGCCTTGAAATCTATCTTCTTGCCATCCACCTCCACCACGGTGGTCCCGTTAAGGTCAAGGGCCACCTTTTCAATCATCCGCTCGGCGAAATCCATCATCCAGATATAGTCGGTATAAGCAACATACAACTCCAATTGGGTGAATTCGGGATTATGGGTTTTGTCCATGCCCTCATTGCGGAAGTCTTTTGCGAACTCAAATACACCGTCATAACCGCCCACAATTAGCCGCTTGAGGTAAAGCTCGTTGGCAACCCTGAGATATAAAGGAATATCCAAAGCATTGTGATGGGTGATGAACGGCCTTGCGTTGGCTCCGCCCGGAATGCTTTGCAAAATGGGGGTTTCCACCTCGAGATAGCCCGCATCGGAGCAGAATTTACGCATGGTGTTTATTATTTGGGTGCGTTTTACAAAAACCTCGCGCACCTGCGGGTTAATGATAAGGTCTACATATCTTTGGCGGTAACGCAACTCAGGGTCGGTAACTGCATCGTGCACCACTCCATCCGCCTCTTTTACTATCGGGAGCACGCGAAGACTCTTCGAGAGCAGGGTGAGTTCTTTGGCATGTATGCTGAGCTGTCCTGTTTGGGTGAAGAATGCGAAGCCTTTTATTCCCACTATGTCTCCGATGTCCAGAAGTCTCTTCCACACCGTGTTATACATGGTTTTGTCTTCGCTCGGGCAAATCTCATCGCGCTTTATGTAAATCTGAATCCTTCCGGTAGAGTCTTGAAGTTCGCAGAAAGAGGCGGCGCCCATGATGCGGCGGCTCATTATCCGGCCTGCAATGCAAAGATTGCTATATGGCCCCTGCGTGGGGTCGAAGCCTTCGGCCTC
>JAAZIW010000214.1 GCA_012800665.1 Rikenellaceae bacterium | reverse complement strand
CCCGAAGCAGCCTTTCCGCCCGAAAAATCCGCCCTACCCGAATCCGCCACCCCCACCCCCGCCCCCACCCGAATCCTCCGGCGCCACCCGAATCCGCCCCCATCCGAATCCGGCCCCACCCGAACCCCTCCCACCCAACTATGATTGTTAAATACCGCACTTTCCCCGCTGCCAACCCGAAGCCAAGGGATATTTTTATTATCTTTGTGTTTATTATTTAATTTCGAACCGCTTATGTTAAATACAATTCTTTGCTCTTTTTTGATATCCATCTCGGTTATGTCTTATAACATGAGATATGGCACCGCAAAAGATGGTGACCATCATTGGAATAACCGTAAAATCGCTACACCGGCAATGCTTAAAGCCCAGTCCCCCGATTTGATAGGCGTTCAGGAATGTTTTGATTTCCAGGCGGAATTCATATTGAACGAGTGCCCTGAATATGAGGGATATGGTATAGGCAGAGAAGTAGGATTCACCGGTGAAAGAACAGAAATATTCTGGAAGAAAGACAAGTTCGAGCTTTTGGACAAAGGCACTTTCTGGCTCAGCGAGACACCCTCTGAGCCTTCTAAAGGCTGGAATGCCAAAAATACGCGGACAGCGACCTGGGTTATCCTGAAACTCAAAAGAGGAGGGAAAGAATTGCTGTTCGTAAATACACATCTTGACCATATCAGCGGTCTTGCCCGGGAGAAAGGGCTGGCTTTGATTGAAGAAAGAATCGACTCTCTTGCAGGCGGCCGCCCTGTTATTCTAACCGGAGATTTCAATATTCCCGATGATAATCAGGTGATTCTCGATTTGAACGAGCGCATGACCAACGCCCGTCTCAGCGCAAAACGCAAAGGGCCGGATGTAAGCACATTCACCGCCTTCGGTAAAAGAAAAGACCGCTATGTGATAGACTACATTTATTACCAGGGCTTCCGCAGATGCAGACGCTTCTCCGTAATAGACAAGTCTTACAAGAATATCCCGTATATATCAGATCATTATCCCATTATAGCCACCTTGAAATTTTAATTAATAGATTTATCTCCATCTCCCTTCTCTTGCTTTTATCTTTTTCGCTCAAAGCCCAAGATGAAACTTCAGAACGCCTTGCAACAGATTAGGATGGTCTTGCTTACCCCTATGCTTTGATAACCAATGTGCCGGGGCGTTATCTTTCTTCAGGAAGCCAAAGGCTATGACTTGGCCGAAGCCGCCGCCATCATCGGCATCAATCCAATCTTCGGCATTATAGGAACGGTTTTTTCCGGCTGGCTGTCAGATGCGATATTCAAAGGGAACCGCAATTATCCGGCTTTTGCCGCGGGGGTTTTAGAAGCCATCGCACTTGCGCTATTCCTTTTCGGAGGCCCCGGCAAGGTGATTAACATAATAGCCATGGTGCTCTTCGGCATTGCAATAGGCGTGCTGGTTAGTTTTATCGGAGGTTTGATGGCTGTCGATTTGGTGCCGAGAAAAGCGAGCGGAGCCGCTGTAATTTCCTTCCTTCTCCCCATCCTGAACTGGAAACGTAAAAAGCAGGTGATATAACCCCCTTTCTTCTATTCGAATAGAAAACAATAGATTATATGCTCCTTGTTTCCTCTATCTGAATAGGAAACAGCAGGCGATATAAAAGGATATTGAAATATTTTTTGTAAATTTGGCTTAGTATAATCAATAGTCCTATGTTCAATTTCTTTTTAAATAATAACGACAAAGCCATTCATAGCCTCGATAAAATGATTAGGGGAGACGGTAAGTTCCGTCTCGGAATAAAAATGAATGATAAAATCGGCATGAGCCTGGATGACGGCAAACTGTACATGAAGATAGGGGACAAATTCGGTATTGACCTTTAGCAATGAGAGCCGTAATTCAAAGAGTGTCCCGCGCATCCGTTACGATAGACGGCGCTATTAAATCGTCAATCGGTCCGGGCTTGCTCGTACTGCTTGGCGTCGGCAATGACGATACCGCCGAGGATGCCGATAAGCTTGCGCGTAAGACCGCCAACCTGCGGATTTTCAATGATGATGAGGGCGTTATGAACCGCTCCGTGATAGAATCAGCGGGGGATGTAATAGTGGTGAGCCAGTTCACTCTTCTCGCCTGCACCAAGAAAGGCAACCGTCCTTCTTACATCAATGCCGCCCGCCATGAGCTTGCCGTCCCCATGTATGAACTGTTCTGCCGTAAAATGTCCGAACTTATCGGCAAACCGGTGGGTATGGGAGTGTTCGGCGCTGATATGAAGATTGAACTTGTGAATGACGGCCCTGTGACGATATGTATGGATACAAAGGCGAAAGACGCATGAAAGAAATTAAATCTCCCAAAGAAATTGCAACAGAAAATGCGATTCTCAGACTTGTCAAGGATATAATCGAAAAAAATTCCTTAAAAGATGATCTGCCGCTACGGGTTTATCAGGAGCTCATTACAAACGCCGAGGTGAAGAGCTTGCAGGACTATGCCAACAATGTATCGATTGTGCGTATCGGGCTGAATGACCACGGGCCTGTACATATGAAAAAGGTGTGCTATAACGCTCTGAAGATGATAGGGATGCTTCACGAGGACGGAATACAGACCAGTTTGGAGAAGGAGCAGGCAGGAACCTTTGCCGACAGTGTCGCGGCTTTGATACTCGCATCTTTTCTGCACGACACCGGCATGACCATAGGGCGCAAGGACCACGAACTATATTCAGGTTTAATATCCTATCCGCTTATCACTAAGATACTTGAAGAAGTGCTGCCCGGGGATGATAATATAACGCGCCGCACAGTGATACGCGCCACAGCGATGGAAGGGATATTGGGGCATATGGGCACCCATCTGATTCATTCGCTTGAAGCGGGGCTGATCCTCATCGCTGACGGTTGTGATATGACCAAGGGCAGAGCCCGCATCACCTTGGAGATACCCTCAAAACCCGAAGAGGGCGATATCCACAAATATTCGGCGAATTCAATTGAGAAAGTCAGAATTGTCAATGGAGATAAGAAACCTATTAAAATAGAGGTTCATATGAAATCCGAGGTGGGATTCTTTCAGGTGGAAGGTGTGCTGATACCCAAGATCAAATCGAGCACCGCCAAGCATCTAATCGAATTGGAAGCCGGAGTAATCGGCGAGGAGATGAAGAAGTATATATAGGGTTAATTTAAAAAGTCATCCAAATCCCACGCCGATATGTGCTCAATCCCTTCATTAGATGGGATTTTGTAATCATCCATACTTACCACATACTTATCATAATTATCTTCTATTAGTTTCAAGGAGCGGTACTCTCTCTCTCTTGTATGTTCTTCGCTAAGGCTGAGGCTTACTTGTAAGTAGAGTTTTTTATCTCCTTTTATTGCCACAAAATCAACCTCAGTATCTTTTATCGTTCCAACATAAACTTGGTATCCTGCACGCCTTAAACTCAAATAAACGGCATTTTCCAAAAGATATCCAATTCCGTAATCATATCCGGTATAAAGATAATTTCTGTAGCTTAAATCATTTATATAATATTTACTATTGCCCGAAATAATGTCTTTTCCTTTTATGTTATATCGTTCGGCACGATGAACAAGAAATGAATTTTCTAAATAACCAATATACGAAGAAAGCGTTTCGTAATTTGTTTTACGCTTCCTCGATGCAAAATAATTGATGATGTTTGTTATAGAGATTAAATTGGATGCGGTATTTACTAAATAAATAAACAAGTCATCTAACAGCCTTACATCTTTTATGTTATACCTCGATACTATATCACGCAATATTACCGTATCTTTGATGGAAGAAATGTAATTTTGCTTCATTTCATCATCGTTAAGATTGAAAAGCTCCGGTAAAGCCCCGCTTTGAAGGTACTTTTTGTAGCTTTTACTGCCTTTCTTTTGTCGGGTGACTTCGCAATATTCGGTATAGCTATATGGGAGCACTTCAAATTCAATGTATCTGCCTGACAAAAGTGTTGCTAATTCACCGGATAGCAGCTTGGAATTTGAACCGCTGATGAAAACCTCACAAGGCTCTGCAAAATCTTGAGAGTGAGAGTTTACAAAGCGCTCCCACTCTTCGATGTACTGTATTTCATCAATAAAAATATAAACTTTGCCGGTAGGATTGAGCACTTCTTTGTAAGCTTTGTACAATTGCTCCAATTCTACGGCGTTGTGCAAGCTTGTCAATTCTATATATTCCTTGTTGATGTAAAGAATATTTTCGTTCTTTATGCCTGCAGATAATAATCCGGATGCGATTTGGCGTAAAATGTAGCTTTTGCCGGCACGACGCTGTCCAACAAGTACTTTTACTAATTTATTGCCCAAATATTGCCCGATTTTATTTGTGTAAAATGTACGGGTATAACCTAAATCTACAGGATTATTATCCCAGAAATTATACTTCCGTATGGAATCAATTATTTCAACCATGTTTGAATATTTTTTGCAAATATAATTATTTTCAAACACACTTGAAAATTTTCGCAAAAAATAATTATTTCCAAACGTACTTGAAGATTTTCTGAAAATGCGATTATTTTCAAATATACTTGAAAATTTTAGCTGGTTTTCGTTTGAATATTTGTCCCGTTATGGAAGTTTAGCTCTCGTTTTTCGGGAAAATATGGAAGTTTAGAACTCCAAAAAGTGGAAAATATGGAAGTTTATCCCTCTGTTTTTTGGAAATTATGGACGTTTGGCTATCTTTGCGAGAAGATAAAATGGACATAATTATGGAAGTAAAAAGACTGATAACCATATTCTCTGACCAAAAGGAAGAGCTGCTGGCACATGACTTATCGCTATTATGCGATAGGATGGAAGAGAAACAACTTTCTTCGGAGAGCAAGCTTGCACAAGTCGTGATAGGCGTACGCCGAAGTGGAAAATCCACCCTGTGCGAGAAGTTTATACGGCAACAGGGACTGGAGTTTGCCTACGCCAATTTTGATGATGATCGTCTGATAGGACTTGAAACAGATGACTTTGACCGCGTGCTTGATGCTTTGTATCAGATATACGGTGACTTCAAGTATCTTTTCCTCGATGAGGTGCAGAACATAAAGGGCTGGCAACTATTCGTCAACCGCATGCTTCGCCAGAAAGTTCGTCTGTTTGTAACAGGCTCCAATTCCAAATTGCTGAGCAGTGAACTGACAACTCACCTGACAGGACGGCATAACAAGGTAGAGCTCTATCCATTCTCGTTTACTGAATATGCTACGATGCTTGGTGTGGAGCTCCATTCTCCATCCACCAAGTCAAAGGCATTGAGGAAGAAAGCCCTGCGAGAATACCTGACGGACGGTGGCTTCCCCGAATTGATGTATGAGCAGAATAAGCGGGGATACATAGATGCTCTACTCAACTCAATCATAAAGAACGATATCGCCAGGCGATTCAGGTTGAGGCATGTGGAGGTACTGCGGCGAATGGCGACTCACCTTGCAGATAATTTCTGTCAGGAGTTTGTGGCCACTAACCTTGCCAAGTTGTTCGGCGTGTCCAATCATACCATAGAAAACTATTATTCATACTTAAAGGAGGCTTTCCTGCTGTTGGGTGTTCCTAAATTCTCCTACAAGAGCCGCGAGAGGGTGCATGGCGAGAAGGTGTATGTGGTGGATGTTGCCTTTGTTTCGGAGCGCAGCGGCACTTTCTTGACTGAAAACATAGGTTGGAGGCTGGAAAATGTGGTTTATGTGGAACTGCTCCGCCGCTACCGTCCGGAATATGCCGATGTTTTTTATTACCGTGACAAGCAGTGTGAGGTGGATTTCGTAATAGCCAAGGGAGGAAAGGTGGAACAATTAGTACAGGTTTCCTACGACATCAGCGCAGAAAAAACCTTGAACCGAGAAATCAACGGGTTGCTGAAAGCCGCTGCCAAATTACACTGCGATAACCTTCTGCTCATCAACTTTGATGAAGACCGAGAGGAAAAGGCAAATGGATACACCATCCGTATAGTTCCAGCCACCGAATGGCTTATTAGATGATGAATACGTGACTATGAGCGAGCATATTTCATTTTTCTTGTCATGATAATCGAATTGCTTCAATATATCTCTTTGTCTATCAGATAGTTCTATTATGACATTTAATATGACATCCGTTGGAGTTGCTTTATTTATTTAAGAATCTGCACACAAAAAACATTTTAAAAATAAGACGATTCTTATTTTCCTTATTAAGTATAAGTTTTATTACCAACACAAATTTATTATTTTTGTTATTGCTTTGATTAATGCAGAAAACCACTCTGCAAATCTAAGGCTTGTAGTATATTAATTGATAATAACGTATTTATGAGACAGGAAATAATACATCAAAACCTTATTAAAGATGTACTTAAAGAGAAAGGTATTACACAAACGTGGCTTGCAAAACAGCTTGGCTTAAGCTTTTGCATGGCTAATGCGTATGTTTGTTACCGTAAGCAACCCAACCTTACAAATATCTTCAAAGTGGCTGAATTCTTAATGTTTCCTCAAAAGATTTAAGAGAATGATATGTTAGAACCTTTTTTAATAGATATAGAAGAAGAGTTGCTACCAGTAAGTTTGTTGGAAATTTTACTTACTGATCGTACGACAGAGAATAATATTTTTTGGGCGACTTCGGACTATGAACACCTAGGTGAAGGTTTCTCTTTTGGCGATGCTATTACTTTAAAGCAAGTTACTGGAGAAAATAGAAATGTGATCATGCCTCGTGTTTTAAAGTCTAAAAAAGAAAAAAAACTCGGACTCAAAAGATGGCAGAAATTTTTACACCCACATGGGTTTGTAATGAACAATGTAATGCCTTTGATGAGTCGCTAACAGGAATAAAGTATCTATTTAATACCCCCACTTATATTAATGGTAAGCGAGATTGGGTGCCGAGAGAGGGAAAAATCCTATTGCCTAATAATGTCTCATGGGAAAAGTATATTTCCCAAAACTCTCTTGAAATTACATGCGGGGAAGCACCCTATTTAGTTAGTCGTTACGATACCACAACAGGCGATAGTATTCCTATTTATAAACGGATAGGGCTTCTTGATAGAAAGTTGCGAATTATAAATGAGAATACTACTACATATGATGATTGGTATTCGTCGGTAGTTTTAGCATATCAAAGTACTTATGGTTATGAGTGGCAGGGAGATAATATCTTGCTTGCACGAGAAAATCTCTTATCTACATTTATTGATTATTACAAAGAACGTTGGTTGAAAATTCCTTTTGAAACCCAAATGATTGAAATAGCTACTATTATATCTTGGAATATCTTTCAAATGGATGGTTTGAAAATGGTGCTTCCGATGACTTGTTATGATAAGAGAGTTGCAGCAACAGGTAGTTTGTTTGATGCAGCCCAAGAAGGTATTCTTTCTTGTACAGGATGTAGCAATAATAATATTCATAAACACAATGGTATTTATGCGGTTATTATGGATTGGAAAACCGGAAAAAAAGTTGAGTTTCGTTCTTTATACAAATGGAAAATATAAACCATGAAAAATATTTCTCTTTTAGATGATTTAATTATAGGTCGTGTTGAACCTCATATATATGCTTTTACAACAGAAACCTATCCAAACTATTTAAAGGTAGGTGATACGTATCGTCCTGTTGGAGTGCGCTTAAAGGAGTGGAAAAATTACTTTCCCGACTTACAGCATCAAATCAGCAAGGTTGCGAAAGTAGATGAAGACACATACTTTAGAGATCATGCTGTACATAATTACCTAGAGGACTCAGGTAAAACAAGGTTAGACCAGCAGGAAGCACAACGGTTAAATGCCTACTATTCACGTGAGTTTTTCAAAAATACAGACAATACAGATATAGAAGATGCTATAAAGGATATTCAAGAATCGCATGAACTAAATGATGGAAAATATGCTTTTTATGCATTCGAGGATAGTCGTATCCCTATTGAACATGTCTATAAACGAACAGAAAAATACGAGCTAAGACCCAATCAAGCAGAAACAGTGAAGCGCTTTAAAGAAGCGTTGGAGGTAGGGAGAACAAATCTTTTGATGTATGCAGTCATGAGATTTGGGAAAAGCTTTACCTCTATGTGTTGTGCCTTAGAAATGAATGCTAATCTTGTGCTTATTGTTTCAGCTAAGGCTGATGTAAAGCAAGAGTGGAAGAAAACGATAGAAAGTCATGTAAAATTTGCCGATTACCGATTTATGGATAGTGACGCACTATTAGAACATGGCAATATCTTAAAAGATACTCTAGAGAAAAGTAAGGTTGTTGTTTTTCTCACTTTGCAAGACCTTGCAGGAAGAAAGATAAAGGAAAAACATAAAGAGATTTTTGAAGAGGAAATAGATCTATTGTTAATAGATGAAACTCATTATGGGGCTCGTGCGGAAGAATATGGACGAGTGTTAAAATTGTCTTCAATTGATCTTAAAAGAGAACTTAAGGGAGCCGATAGGGCTGACGATTACGAAGAAAGCGAAGAACTAAAGCGGTTGCACTCTAAAGTACGTATACATTTGTCCGGTACGCCTTATAGAATTTTAATGGGTAGTGAGTTTGAGAAAAAAGATATTATTGCTTTTTATCAATTTACTGACATAGTTAAGGAACAAGAACAATGGGATAAAGAGCATCTCTTAGATGATAATGCAAAAGAGTGGGATAATCCCTATTATGGATTTCCTCAAATGATACGTTTTGCTTTCCTTCCCAATCAGTCTTCAATTAACAAAATGGAAGCTTTGAAAAAAGAAGGATATTCTTTTGCGTTGTCTGAATTATTCAGACCTCAATCTATTAGCCAATGTGAAGAAGGATTGCATCAGCAATTTATTTACGAAAATGAGGTGCTTGGATTACTACAGGCAATAGATGGTTCAAAAGAAGATCCTAATGTGTTAGCATTTCTTGATGAGGAACACATACAAAAGGGAGAGATGTGTAGGCATATGGTATTTGTCTTGCCCTACAGGGCTTCTTGTGACGCAATGGAGGTATTACTAAATAATCATAAAGAAGACTTCAATCATCTTAACAACTATGAAATAATAAATATAACTGGGCTTAGTAATGAAAAAAAATACAAGAGTACTTCTGATGTTAAGGCCAAGATAAAAAAGTGTGAACGAGAAGGTAAGAAAACAATAACCCTTACTGTAAATAGAATGATGACAGGAAGTACTGTGGAGGAGTGGGATACTATGATTTTTCTTAAGAGCTGTGCTTCTCCTCAAGAGTACGATTAAGCTGTTTTTCGTTTACAAAATCAATATGTGCGCACCCTCACAAATGAGCGTGAAGGTACTATTAAGTACAATATGAAGCCACAAACTCTATTGGTGGATTTTGATCCTAAAAGAATGTTTGTTCTCCAAGAACTAAAATCACAAATATACAATGTCAATAATGACAAACAAGGCAATAGTCGATTAGAAGAAAGAATTGAGGAAGAACTTCGCATATCACCGATTGTAACAATTAAAGAGTCTGCACTTCAAAAGGTTACTTCAACAAATGTAATGGATGCTGTACGCAGGTACTCAAAAGAAAGAAGTGTGCTTGATGAAGCAAATGATATTCCTATAGACAACTTGTTGCTTGACAATGAAATAATAAGGCAAGCAATAGCAAATCTTTCACCTATTGATAATCGAAAAGGACTTGAAATTAGACCAGTTGAGGGAGAAGAGAACGATTTGCCGATACAACCTCAAGCATCAGGTGACGAAGGAGAGGAAGCTGAAGAAAAACCATCTGAAGATATGATTTTACCAGAAAAGACGGACGAGAACAACTTGGATAAAAAACTTGTTACTTATTATGCTCAAATCCTATTTCTCGCTCTTTTAACCGAAAGTAATGTTAAATCTCTTGAGGAAGTCATAGAGGCTATAAATATCTCAGAAGAGAATAAACGAATAGCAAAAAATGTTGGATTGCTTGAAGATATACTAAAGATTATTCAAAAGAACAGCAATCCTTTTATATTAAGTGCCTTAGACTATAAAATACAAAACATAAATTCACTTATTAGAGATGAGAGTTTACGGCCAGAAGAAAGAGTTGAAATAGCTATGAAGAAGTTAGGCCGGCTATCATCCTCTGAAATTGTAACATCTCAACCAATTGTTAAAGAAATGGTAGATTTGCTGCCGGAAGAAGCAGTATCTAGTACTTCTAAAATATTGGATATTGCATCTAAACAAGGTGAGTTTGTGCGTGCACTCTATTTAAAATATGGAGCAGACATTGGAAGAAATGTGTATTCTATACCCACCTCAAGTATTAGTTACGAACTCACACTAAAAGTATACCGTTTATTAAAGCTACCGGAAAAGAATGTTTTCTCTGATTTTACCTCTTATGACCTTATTAACAAAGACATTAACTCAAAAATCATGACACAATTAAAGGATATTAACTTTGATATAGTTATCGGCAACCCACCCTATCAAATAAATGATGGTGGTGGCACTGGGTCAAGCGCAAAACCCATATATCATAATTTCATTCAACAAGCAAAAAAATTAAATCCTCGTTTTCTTACAATGATTATACCCGCAAGATGGTTTACGGGAGGCAAGGGACTTGATGCGTTTAGAAATGAAATGCTAAAAGACAATAGAATAAAAATACTACATGACTATATAAATGCAAATGATTGTTTTCCGAATGTAAAAATTGAGGGTGGTACTTGTTATTTTTTATGGGATAGAGATTATAATGGAAGTTGTGAATACCACTTACATAATTCAGTCGGTGAAGTCAAAAATAGTCAGAGAATACTAAATGAGGTTAGGGGAATTTTTGTTCGTTATGACGAAGCTTTAGATGTTCTTAAAAAAGTTAAAACTTTTAATGAGAAATCATTCAGTGATTTAGTTTCATCAAGAAATCCTTACGGATTTAGTTCTGATTTTATAAAAAAGAATAAAAATATATTAAAGAACACAAAATCTAACAACGACTTTGAATTAATAGGTAATTTAAATCGCAAAAGGACAATTAAATATTTATCAAAAACATATTCAAAAATAAAATCATATGATGAGATCGATCAGTGGAGAATTTTTATATCAAAAGCAGATGGTGCAGCAGGTCAAATGGGGAATCCGATTCCTGCAAGAATAATAGGAAAACCAATAGTGGCTAAACCTTACGATATTTGTACTGAAACTTTTTTACGAGTTGGTCCATTTAAGGATGAAAGCCAAGCTAGAAATGCTATCTCTTATATGCAAACTAAATTTTTCAGATTTTTAGTTGGAATAAGAAAGAATAAAAATATGACACAAAGCACATATTCATTTGTGCCTATTCAGGATTTTTCTAAGCCATGGACAGATGAAAAACTTTATGAAAAATATGGTCTGAGCGATGAAGAAATAGCTTTTATAGATAGCATGATAGAACCAATGAACAACAACTCTACAGATGATTTATTGCAAGATGAGATAGAGTGTGTTGAGGAAATAATTGAACCTATGGAATAAGATCCTATGGCACAAGTACATCAATTGCACATTCAGCATTTTAGGGGAATAAAAGATTTCACACATATTTTTGGTGATGCTCGCTTAGTGGTTTTAATTGGTCGCGGAGACTCAGGAAAATCAACTATACTAGAAGCTGTTTCTATGGTGTTATCTCCAGTATGGAATCTTACCATTTCGGACACCGATTTTTATAATGTTGATACTTCTTCCCCAATAGTTATAGAAGCAACTTTAAAAGATGTTCCAAACGAACTTCTTACAGACGGAAAATATGGTTTATATAAAAGAATACATTGGTGTCCGGTAAAAATCCGGACGGATTATTATAAAGTTTAACAATTAAAACAAAGTAGGTTCGGTAGAACCATCCAGTTCATTGACAATATTGTAATTAGGTTTTTCAAAGAGGTCTTTTAGATTGGTTGTATCTGTAAGTGAGACACTTACAATTTGTAGCATCTCATAGATTGTTCTATCAATATTCATCTTTTTCTGTATAATTGCCATCATGCAATAAGCGGTGATTGCAGAATAAATTTGAATACGTACTGCGTTTTCCGAAGTGCCCCAGAATTTTTTAATCTTCAGATGCTGCTTGATCCACTTGAAGAAAAGTTCAATCTTCCACCTGTTGCGATATAGTTCAGCAATCATTGTAGGGCTGATAGTCAGCGCGTTAGTGAAGAATATGAACTTTTTATTACTTTCCGCATCCACGTATATGATTCTCCTGATTTTATCGGGATATTTTCCCATGGTCATTTGTCCATCCATATAACCGATTGCGTCAGATAGAATGCCTGATTCAGGAGGGAACCGCCTCTTCCACCTCATTGTTTTGAAGTCATTATTCTTCTTTCCCCTTACGATAAAGTATGCTCCGATGCTTTCTATTTTATGAAGACGCTTGAAGTCATTGTATCCTCTGTCAAATATGTAGAATGAGTTCTCTTCATAAGGGATGGCATCCCCAAGAGTGCTCTTAGCAGCATACTTGCCGAATCCAAGATGATATGCCTTTGAGGCGTGAGCTTGGGTTGCCAGCACAAGGTCTCAGAGACTTTCACGATTGGAAAGTTGGCCAAACATCAACACTGCGAGCTGATTCCAACAAGTGAATTGCTTGACATATTTGTCACCGTCATATTTCCTTACCAGATAGTTGAAATCGTTACGATCAATAAAGCCTAAAAGCTGGGAGAACACGAATTTTCCTTTATGCATGTGCCATTCTATGTTAGTATGACAAAGATAAATTCAAATCCGTTGACTCAAAAAAACCTCGTAATTACCTAATTTTCAATATTTTCAAAGAACTTTTATGATTTTTTACCGGACACTAGTGAGAAACTCTATCAATTATTTGCAAATATTTTTAACTTGGCAAAGTGTCAAACTTCCGAGGTATTTTTGATATCAATCTATTTAAAAATTCCCTCATATTAAAATCTCCTGCCTTACAAATGCCTATCTTTACAATCTCATTACATCAAATTAGTGGTAATAAAGAAAGAATAATAGGAGGACATAAAATGTGTAAGAAAGAAATGACAGAAAACAAAGAAAACGTATTGATTGATGATTTTGACTTCTCTATGATTGCCGATTTCTTCAAGAGGGTAGATAGACAAGGCCCTGGTGGCGAGTGGGAGACAAGACTTGCCACGAGTCTGATTCCCGACTTCAAACGAAAGATTCGCATCGCCGATATGGGGTGTGGCAAGGGAAGCCAGACCTTTGTTCTTGCCGATGAATATGACGCAGAGATTGATGCCGTAGACTTACTGCCCGAAATGATGGAAGGCATTCGGGAAGAAAGCAGGAATCGAGGAATGGAAGAGCGCGTTCATCCCGTTCAAGCATCAATGGATGCGTTGCCTTTTAGAAAGGAATCCTACGATTTGATTTGGGCGGAAGGTTCCATCTTCATCATCGGTTACGAGAAGGGGTTGGCGTATTGGCGTGAGTTCTTGAAGCCAGGAGGCTTTATTGCCGTAACGGAATGTAGTTGGCTCGGTAACAAACGCCCGGAGAATATGAATTGGATTCAGGACAATCTTCCCGAGATTGATACCATAGAGCATAAGATTCATCAGATGGCAGAGGCGGGTTACGAGCCCTACGCTCATTTCATCCTGCCCGAAACCTGCTGGACGGAGAATTATTATGCCCCGATGCAGCCGGCGATGGAAGCCTTCCTGAAAGACCATCCCGAAGACCCTAAGGCTCAGGCTTTCATTAATCGCCTGAAAGAGGAAATCACTTATTACGAAGAGAATAAGGATTGCTTCGGCTATGTCTTTTATATTGGAAGAAAAGTTTGATTAAAGTCTTCTTGCCTATCAAAAGATAATAACATTTAAATAATAAGGAAATGGAAATTTTAGAAAAAATTCAGAGTAGAAAGGATGTAAAGGCGATTAGTGTTCGCTTTTTGGGTGATTATAAGTCTGCCAATTATATGGAGGCTTGGAATAAGTTGGGTGCTTATTGCCAGAAGCATCATCTTGATTATGATTGTCCGGATGCAGAATACATCAACATCTATCACGACAATCCGGCAGCAACTCCTGCCGAAGCCTGTCGCAAGGATGTTTGTATCGCAGCTCCTATCGTAGAGCAGCTTAAGCCTGAGGAAGATGTGAACATCATTACGATTTATGGTGGGCGCTTCCTGGTTTATCGCTATCAGGGACCGTATGAGAATCTGGCAGAAGTAAATGCCAAGGTTTATGGCGAACTCCTTCCTGCATCAGGCGAGAAGGTGAAGTTGGGAAGCGGAGTGTTGGAGCATTGTCAGATGTTTGAGCGTTACCTGAACGACCCGGAGACAACGGCTCCGGAGGAATTGGTGACAGAAATTTGGATTCCGATAGAGTAATAATCATGCCAAGTGTTCTTAGGTTAAGATTAGGAGCATTACTTCATTTTCTGATAGCCATAGGCCATTTGATTTGCCTCTTCTTTTTAGAAGAGGCATTCAAGGCTTATGGTATTTTAGATGAAATGAAGCATCTCTGTTTTGGGCAGGAATGCCTGTTGTATGTTGTTACGGTTTGCCTGGCTGTAGGTTGTAACAAGTAACTTTGCATCGACATCTTTTAGCAAAGTAAAATCGACATATTTTGGTAAAGTAAAATCGACACTTTGCTGTGAAATGTAAAAGGCATCCATAACTTTGTAAATCACTACAATTACAAACCTTATGGATGCACACGGACTCACGAGCCCACAACGTAAACTCGTTATGTGGTACAAAGTTAAAGAATTAAATGAATATATCGCTTAAAGGATACCGTCTGTAGCGCTCAAATGGATACCGCTCGTAGCGGTCAAATGGATACCGGCCTAGCGCTTGAAAGGATACCGGCTCAGAGGCAGTAATTTTTCATTAAAAACT
>JAAZIW010000213.1 GCA_012800665.1 Rikenellaceae bacterium | reverse complement strand
CATCCACCGAAAAATCGCTGTTCTGCCTCCAAAGGGGGCAGTCGGGCACACAATTTTTACTGTTATTGCCTAAAATCTCGGTGGCTTTAGCTGTGGCAAGTGCGACGGCTATTGGCTCGGTACAGCCGAGAGCGGGCTTCACCTCCTTATGGAGAATCTCTATGATTTCTGCTTGTCTTAGTGTCATTTATGCAAAAATAACTATTTTTTGAAGGCCTTCAAACCGCTGTCAAGGAAATCGACATACTTGCTTACGCTCTTGTCGAAACCATAGGAACCGGTAAGAGGCTCACCGTCAGGAGTAAGCGCTATATAGAAGGGCTGGGCGTTCGAGCCGAATTTATACCTTTGCAGGAAACTCCACTTGTCGCCTATTGTACGGAGCACCCTCTCCTGCCCGTTTTCCTCAACCCTAATCTGTTCCGGAAGTGCGGTTTTGTCATCCACAAACAATGAAACCAGTATATAGTCTTCGTTGAGTTTTCTGCCCACGGTAGGGTCTGTCCATACCTCAGCTTCTATTTTACGACAATTCACGCAACCGAAGCCTGTAAAATCCAGCAATACCGGTTTACCGGCGGCCTTTGCCGCGGCCATGCCTTGTTCGTAATCGTGATATTGCGGCAATACTTCGTTTTTATTAAGATTGAAATCTTGTGTATAAAGAGGAGGAGCAAATGCGCTGACAGCCGTGCAGGGAGCGCCCCAAAGGCCCGGAACCATATATACCGCCAATATGAACGAACACATACCGAGCATTATTGAGGGTACGGATGCAGGTTTGTCCGGCTCACCGGCAATAGCATCTATGGGGAACTTCAGCCAACCGACAAGGTATGCGCCCAGAAGTGCAAAAATCACTATCCAAATGCTTAGGAACACCTCGCGGTCGAGTATATGCCAGCCATAGGCAAGGTCGGCTACGCTAAGGAACTTAAAGGCGAATGCAAGTTCTATAAATGCCAATACAACCTGAATTTTAGCCATCCATGAGCCGGATTTGGGAAGACTCTTCATAAAATTAGGGAATAATGCGAAGAGCGAGAACACCAAAGCAAAGGCAAAGGCGAAGCCGAACATTCCGAAGATGGGGCCGAGGACTTTGCCGGTAGTGCTGATTTCTGCAAGCAACAAGCCGACTATGGGGGCGGTGCAGCTGAAAGATACCAGCACGAGGGTGAATGCCATCAGAAAGATGGAGATGATTCCGCTTGTTTTGCCGGCCTTGTCATCCACTGCGTTATTCCATTTGCTTGGAAGTTTGATTTCGAACCAGCCGAAGAAGCTGAGCGCAAACACCACCAAAAGCACGAAGAGGAAGATGTTGAATACAGCATTGGTAGATAATTCATTGAGTTTGTTTCCGCCGAAAGCCAGCGTAATTATAAGGCCCAAAGCCAAATAAATGACTATAATGCTTACCCCATAAAGAATGGCATCCCGTATGCTTTCTTTTCTGTTTTCGGAACGATGCATGAAGAAACTTACCGTCATGGGGATAATAGGCCAGATGCAGGGCATGAGGATGGCGAGGAGGCCGCCTAAGAATCCCATTATAAGCAGATACCAAAGACTGTGGCTGACAGGTGCGCCGGCTTCGGTAATGGCGCTGATTTCCTCTATCACAGGGTCCCAAAGTTTCGATTGGCCTATGGAAGATTCGATTCTGCCGGACGCTTGGGAATCTTCGGTTGCTGAAACCGCTTGTTCATCGCTAATTGCCGCCGCATCGGTAGAAGCAGGGGTGGACGCCGTCTCTCCGGACGCTGCTTTATCATTCCGGGCAACCCCCACTGCAGGGCTGGTTCCGCTTATCACAAAATCCACTCTTGCAGGAGGCAGGCAATTCTTTTTGTCGCATGCGCCATACTCTAACCATGAGTCAATGGTATAATTTTCTTTGGTAAAGCGAAGCTGTTGAATAAACTTCACACTATTCTCAAAATAGCGGACCTTCATGCCGAAGAGCTCATCATACTTCTCTATTTCCCTGCCTAACGTCTTGAGCTCGCCCACAAGCTCCACTCCATCCAAGGAACCGACATTAAAACTGGCCTGAGTGGGTCCGGAGTTGCCGAGTTGTGTGGAATATATATGCCATCCTTTGTCTATGGTACCGCTGAAAACGATTTCACCGATTTCGGTACCATCTGTTTTGAGTTCGGCCTTGAACTTTACCGGTTCAAGAATTTGAGAGAAAGCCGGCAATGCAATAATAACTGCCAGCAAGCAACTAAGTGTTCTTTTCATCACCTTGATAATAATCAGTATAAATTAATCTGCTAATATAGCACTTTTCCCGGCTCATCCGAAAAGTGATATATCAAAAGGATTTTTTCAATTGCTGCAATTCGTCATCCGCCTTAATTTTGTCGATCATTGCGCGAACGAGTTTGAATATTCGGGAATCGGCGGTGTAGATTGCCGGAGAAATAAAATTCACCCTTCCCTGACGGCGGAGTTTTTCGGCGTATGCCTTCTTTTTGGCGCTGGACGGGTCGTAAACCGCAATCGGATTCCCCCCGAACATACCAACGATTTTCATACAGGGAATGTCGGTTTCGCCATCTCCGAAATAAATCATATTGGTATAGGGGATGCGTTTTTTCTCTGCAGCAATTTTGGCATTCACCATTTTATTGTCGTGTGCGCTGAATATGCCTTTGTTGATTTTGAAGATGAATTGGGTTTTGCCCGTGTAATCCACTGCTATTCCCGGCCATACGGCACAGCCGTCTTCATCGTAGATATAGCTGCCGGCATAGATGTGTTTGAATTCCTTGGCAATGGAAGTGCCCTCTATTATCTCTTTGAGGCCGGACGAATTTATATAATGTTCTATCTTCACCCCCTTGGCCGCACCATATTTATTTACCAAAGAGAACCATTCTTTTACTCCGGGAAACAACTCTATATTCTTGCCGAATGCACGAAAGGATTCTTTGCGAAGCGGAATACCTGTCTTACGGGCCTCATCATACATCAATTTCATGTACGCTAATATATTGCTGGCATCATTGCCCACTGCAATTCCGTCACTTAGTCTCCAAAACTCTTCCTTTGTTTTGCCTACGGCCTGAATGAAACCGAACTCCTGCATATTGCCCGGTGATAGAGTTCCATCGAAGTCATAAATGAGTGCGACAATAGGTTTTCTTTTCATGGCATTCACCCCTTAT
>JAAZIW010000212.1 GCA_012800665.1 Rikenellaceae bacterium | reverse complement strand
TTCTCCCGTATAGACGTATTGGTGAACAATGCCGGTGTGAGTATGAGGGCGATGCTGCGCGATGTCGATTTAAAAGTGCTGAAAACCCTTATGGATGTCAATTTCTGGGGGACCGTCTATTGCACCAAAGCCGCTTTGCCGCATCTGCTTGAAAGCAGAGGCACGGTAGCGGGTGTAATAAGCATTGCAGGCTTCTCTTCACTGCCTGCGCGCAGTGGCTACTCATCTTCTAAGTTTGCAGTACGGGGCTTTTTGGATGCGCTTCGCATAGAGCATCTGAAAGACGGCCTGAATGTGCTGGTTTTTGCACCCGGCTATACCTCAAGCAATGTTCGCAATGCCGCTCTTACCGCAGACGGGTCGAAGCAGGGGACTACGCCCCTTAACGAAGGCAGGCTTATGAGCGCCGAAGAGGTGGCTCTTAAATTGGCCAATGCCATAAAGCGTCGCCGCAATCAAGTAATACTCACGACCTTAGGAAAGGTTACCGTTTTTTTGCGAGGCCTGTGCCCATCTTTGTTAGACCATATGACCTACGGCTACATAGCCCGCGAGGGCGATGTGCCGAAAAGCGATAAAAATGAATAGAAAAATAAAGATAATCATTCCCTTGGCAGTCCTTTTTCTCGTGCTGCTTTTTGTCATGCCGCGCAATCCCAAACTCAGCTACGAATACAAGGTAGGACAAGCCTGGAAGTATGAAACCCTCATCGCACCCTTTGATTTTCCGATTTATAAGACCGATGAGCTGATTATGGAGGAATTGTCCCAGAGTTCAACTCCTTCCATACCTTACTACCGGTTTTCTATAGAAACCGAAAACAAAAATCTTAGAGCCGCTTCTGAAATCGATTTGCATGAAGCTGAAAATCTTAGGATTTCCATAGTCTGGAACATTGCCGGCATTTACGAAAAGGGTGTTGTTGGAGATGATGGCATAGTGGCAGTTTCCGGTCAGCCTTCCGAAATAATTTATCTGCAGCGCGGAAAAAGGGCAAGCACAAGGCCTGTATCTGAGGTTTACAAGCTCTCGGAAGCGCGTTTAGCCCTGCATGCAAGCGTCTTGGCCGAAAATCCCGGGGTGAATGTCGATTCCGTGCTCAAAACTGCAGGAGTCTACGAATTGCTTACTCCCAATTTGATTTACGACCGGGAAACCAGCGAACTCATTGAAGCGGAATCTTCCAAAACGGTATCTCCCACTTTAGGTTTTGTAAGCGCCGGCCAACTCATAGTTTCCAATGATGAAATAGTTACCGCTGAAATTGCCCAGATGCTGGATTCTTATACCAGAGAATATCAGAACAGCCTCGGCCACGGAAAGCATGCACCCTTTTTCTATTGGCTGGGCAACGGCATATTGGCGCTTGCGCTGATTCTTTTGATTTTCTTCGCCATCCATTTCTCCAATCCTGAAATATTTTCCCAAAAAAGCCTGTATTCCTATCTTATCATGGTGATAGTGATTTTCATGCTTGCCGGGATTATTGTGCCGAGAGTGGAAAGCGGTTTGATTTATTTGGTTCCTTTCGGCCTTTGCGCCATGCTTTTGGAGCCCTTCTTCGAAAACCGTCTTATTTACATAGTTTATGCAATCACCCTCCTCCCTATACTTTTCTTTTCGGAGTCTCCGGTGGTAGTGTATATGGTATTTCTTGTCGGGGGCGTTGTACCGGTGTATTTGTTCCGCCGCCTCAATAAAGGCTGGCTGCAGTTTGTGAACGCATTTATCTCTTATGCCGTCATGATATTGGTATATTTGGGAATGAGGATGATAGATCTTACCGGCGGCGGAATGCTGCGCATTTCGGTGTATCTGTTTGCTGCCGCCATGCTTCCGGTTGCGGGTTTCCCTCTGACATATCTTTTCGAACGCATCTTCAACCTGGTGTCGAACTCCAGACTTACGGAACTTGCAGACACTTCCAATGCTCTTATTCAAGAACTTGAAAAGAAAGCGCCCGGCTCGTTCCAGCATTCGCTTCAGGTTATGAATATGGCGGATGCCGCTGCACGTGCGATAGGAGCTGACC
>JAAZIW010000211.1 GCA_012800665.1 Rikenellaceae bacterium | reverse complement strand
TTTTTTTACGCCATGTTTCATGCATGTTTCAAAGCGCCATTTCATTTACCGCCATTTTCAAGTGCCGCTTTTTATCCCCTCCGCCTATTCATTTTAAAGGAAAATCGCTATATTTGAAAGATAATGAGCATACTCGAGAGCGATATTCAATATTTGGGAGGAGTGGGACCCAAAAGGGCGGCGCTGCTGAAGTCCGAACTTGGGGTGAATACCATAGGGGATTTGCTGCGCATCTACCCCTTCCGCTATATTGACCGCTCGCGGATTCTGCGCATTGCCGATATTGCGGGAGATTCCGTATTCGTGCAGGTAAATGCGCGGGTGGTCAGCCGCACCCTTTTCGGCGCAAACAGCAGCATTATAAATATAGATCCCGCCAAACCGCAATGGGGTGCCGTCAAAAGGATGAGTGTAATTGTAGAGGATGATTCCGGTCAGATGGAGATGGTATTTTTCAAGGGGATAAGATGGAATTGGCAGAAGTTGGCGCCCGGCTCGGTGTTTGTTTTCTTCGGCAAGCCTGCGATATTCAACGGAAAACTTAATATGGTGCATCCCGAAGTGGATGCCCCTCTGCCGGAGGGAGCCCTGCTCAGCAGCGGCTTCACCGGAGTATATCCGAGTACGGAAAAACTGAAGAACGGCGGCATCACCGGCAAGCTGATGTGCAAATTGCAAAGCGGAGCCATCAGTTTGGGCCTGAAGGAGATAAAAGAGACCCTGCCGGAATATATCCTTAAAGAAAACGCCCTGTGCCCCTTGCAATACGCCATTAAAAACATCCACTTCCCCGCCAGCCAATATGCCCTCCAAAAGGCCATCCGCCGCCTCAAATTCGAAGAGCTGTTCCTTCTCCAACTCAGCCTCTTAAAGCAAAAATATATACAATCCCGCAGCCACAAGGGACTCCCTATGCCAAAGGTGGGACCGGCCTTCAATGCCGTTTACAACACTCTTCCATTTGCACTTACAGGCGCCCAAAAAAGAGTAATCCGCGAGATTTTTGAGGATATGAAAAGCGGACACCAGATGAACCGCTTGCTGCAGGGCGATGTCGGCTCAGGTAAAACCATAGTTGCATTGCTCTCCGCCCTCATTGCCATAGACAACGGCTATCAGGCCTGCCTGATGGCACCCACCGAAGTGCTTGCTCAGCAGCACTTTGCGAGCATCAGCAAATTCCTTGCAGGCGGCAGTGTAAAATGCGCCTTGCTTACCGGCAGCAGCACCGCCAAAGAGCGTGGCGAGATTGATGCAGGGCTCAAGGACGGAAGCATAGGAATAATCGTGGGCACCCATGCTCTCATAGAAGAGAATGTGATTTTCAAGAATTTAGGTTTCGCGATAATTGATGAGCAGCAGCGTTTCGGGGTGGACCAGCGCTCTAAATTATGGACTAAACGCAGCGATGGGGCTTATCCGCATGTATTAGTGATGACTGCCACTCCTATTCCCCGCACCTTGGCCATGACCTTGTACGGCGACCTCGATGTCTCTGTAATCGATGAGCTTCCTCCCGGACGCAAGCCCGTCAAAACCATAGCCTTATCCAATAGCAGAATGCCGGCGGTGTATCGTTTTATGCGAGACCAGATTGCGCTTGGAAGGCAGGTGTTCGTGGTTTACCCTCTCATCTTCGAAAGCGAAAAACTCGATTTGGGCAACCTCGAACTCGGTTATGAAGAAATAGTCAAGCGCTTCCCTCTGCCGGATTATAAAGTGGCGATAGTGCATGGGCAGCAGTTGAGCGAGGTGAAAAAATTCAATATGGCGGCTTTCGTCGAAGGGAGGGCGAATATTCTTGTCTCCACCACTGTGATAGAGGTGGGGGTGGATGTTCCCAACGCCAGCGTGATGGTTATAGACAGCGCCCAACGCTTCGGCCTGTCGCAATTGCATCAGCTGCGCGGACGCGTGGGTAGAGGGGCGGATGAAAGCTATTGCCTGTTGGTATATGATTTCAAGGTGAGCAAAGAGGCTCGTGAGCGCCTGCAACTTATGTGCAGCACCAATGATGGTTTTGAGATAGCGGAAGAAGATATGAAGATGAGAGGCCCGGGAGACCTTGAAGGCACTGCCCAAAGCGGTCTGCCCATTAAATTAAGCATTGCCTCGCTTGCCAAAGATGGAATCATGCTGAGTGAGGCCCGCGCATATGCCGAGAGGGTGCTGAGCGCCGACCCCACCCTTGAAGACCCGCGCAATGCCCTGTTAGTCATAGAATTGCGCAAAGGCAAATACGAAATTAAAGATTACAGTAAAATATCATGAGAAGATTAAAATTTATCGCTGTGGGGATTTTGCTTGCAGCAACAGTAGGATGTATGAAAAAACAAAAAGAAAGCGGTTATATAGGACCGCAGAAAGTAGAAGTCGGAGAGCGCATGACGCCTGAGATTCTGCTTGCATTGGGGCGTTTGAGCGACCCTCAGCTCTCTCCTGACGGCGGCAAAATCCTGTTCGGAGTAAGCTATCAAAGCATCGAGAAAAACAAGAGCTGCAGGAATCTCTTCCTCTGCAATACCGATGGGAGCGGCAGAGTGCAGCTTACACGCTATGCCAAAAGCGTTAATTGCGCCCGTTGGAGCAATGATGGCAAGAGCATTTACTTTGTGCAGGACGGGCAGATTTGGAAGGCTCCCCTAAAAGGCAGCAAGCTTGGAAAGAAGGTGCAGATAAGCAATGTTCCCGCAGGAGTAAGCGAATTTGCTGTTTCGCCTGACGAAACCCGTATAATGTACGTTTCCTCCATCCCGTCAGCGCTTGAAACCCCTGCAAAAAAGGGCTTGGACAAGGCGCAGGCATATGCCACAGAGGACCTTATGTACCGCCATTGGGACCATTGGGTAACTGAGGTTCCCCGCACTTTCGTGGCGGAACTCGGCGAAAACATCACCCCCGAAAATTCGGTGGATATTTTAGGCACGGATGAACTGTTCGAACTGCCCACAGAGCCTTTCGGAGGCATAGAGCAACTTGGCTGGGCTCCCGACAGCAGGCATATTGCCTATTCCTGCCGCAAACTCACGGGCAGAAAGTATGCTTTCAGCACAAATACCGAAATCTACATCTACGACCTTGATTCCGGCAATACCGTGGAAATCCCCATGGGCGGCGGTTACGACACCGACCCCGTTTGGAGCCCGGATGGCAAGCACCTTGCCTGGATAAGCATGGAGCGGGACGGCTATGAGGCCGACCAGCAAAGACTTATGGTTTGCAGCGTGGACCTCTCCACCCCCGAAACCCCTGTAGTATCCGACATCAAGCGGCTCGGCGCGGACTTCGACCACGATTGCGCAGGCATAGTCTGGAACGGCAATGAAGAAATCTATTTCAATTCCCTTATGAATGAGGCGGTGCAGAGCGTCCTCCGCACCGACCTATCCGGCAAGATAGAGCGGGTAACCCCTGGAGATTTGCTTTACGACTTTAATTCTCCTTTCGGCATTATCCCCACTGAGAACGGTGTAAAACTCCTTACAAGCTATGCCAGCCTCAACTTCCCCACCGAACTTGTGGCAGTAAACGCTCTTGATGACGGCAGCGTCAGCCTCGAGCGCATCTCGCACGAGAATGATGCCATCTTTGCGCAGCTTACCGATCCCGTATCCGAAAGCTGGCAGCTTACCACGGTGGATGGCAAGAGCATGCAGGCCTGGGTGACCTTCCCGCCTCATTTCGATGCATCAAAACAATATCCTGCCATCACTATTGTTCTCGGCGGTCCGCAAGGTACTAACAGTCAGGATTGGAGCTACCGCTGGTGCTATCGCCTTATGGCAGAGCAGGGATATATAGTAATCCGCCCCAACCGCCGAGGCACCACCGCTTTCGGGCAGGAATGGAAAGAGCAAATCAGCGGCGATTACATAGGCCTCAATATGCAGGACTACTTAGTGGCGGCCAAAACCCTCAAAGCAAAGCCTTATGTTACTAAAATGGCTTGCTGCGGCGCCTCCTACGGCGGTTATAGCGCCTATTATCTGATGGGTATTCATGGAGATGTGTTCGACTGCTTTATATCGCATGCGGGCATCTTCGATGAGGCCGGTCTCTGGTTTACCACCGAGGAGATGTTCTTCCCCAATTTCGACAACGGCGGCTTGCAGATTGCTGAATTTGCTGATGACCTGACCATCGGTAAACACATGGGCAAAACCGGCGAAAACGCATGGGGAGGCATTGCACAGGCAGGAGCTCCCTACAGCAAGGCTCCCAAGGCGGTGCGCCATTATACCAACTCGCCCAAAGACCTTATCGAAAACTG
>JAAZIW010000210.1 GCA_012800665.1 Rikenellaceae bacterium | reverse complement strand
GGAACAAAGGCGCAATATGGTTTTAACGAAATTATGACCGTATTTGGAGAAAAGCCAGGCGCTGCGGATTATGATATATTTGCAGGCACTGTCCCTGACGGCCTTTTCCCCTGCAAGCTTGGAGGTGGCATATACATTTTGAGGGCCTGGAGCGGCGCTTTCGGGAATGGGGGAAGATTCTTTACCGGAGAAGATGTAATCGGTGGAAAGATGGATGAGAGTGGCCTTGCGCTTGCGCGCGATTTCGGCCAGATGGCGCGGCACCTCGATATTAAGGGCGGCCGCAAATCCAGGATCGTCCTCCGCCTTATCCACATTGGTATAAGCCGCGCAATTTATAATCACATCAATATTTTCGCTCTCGCAGATAAGGCTTACGGCATCGGGATTGGTGACATCCAAAAACACCGTTTCCTTACCCGGCAGCCCGCTGATATCGGAGAAGATAAAGCGGTGAGGACTTGCGGTTGATGCATCTCTGAGGGCGCTGCCCAACTGGCCGTTGCCTCCCGTTACGAGAACATTCAATTTTTTTGTTTCCATATTCATGCAAAATTAGTTATTTTTGCCTAAATATGAAAAGCAAGCAAACCATATATCTCTATACTGATGGAGCGGCCTCCGGCAACCCCGGTCCGGGAGGCTGGGCCGTAGTGCTCAAATGCGGCAATCTGCGAAAAGAGATGTCGGGAGGCTTCGCTCATACCACCAACAACCGAATGGAGCTTTTGGCTGTAATAAAAGGCTTGGAAGCAGTAAAGTGGGAAAATGCCACAGTAGAAGTATACAGTGACTCCTCATACGTAGTAAGGGCAATAAGCGAAGGCTGGCTCACCAAATGGATAGCAAGCAATTTTAAGAAAAAGAAGAACAAAGACCTTTGGCTGCGCTTTCACGAGATTTTTTCCAAGCATAAAGTGAACCTTCACTGGATTAAAGGCCACGCCGGTCATCCCGAAAATGAGCGCTGCGACCATTTGGCGGTGGAGGCTTACGGAAAGCCCGATTTGCCTGAGGACGAAGGCTACATTCAGGAAGAAAAAGAAAATACATTATTTTAGATAACACTATAGTCATGAGAAATAAAAAATTAGTCGTCGGAATAACTCAGGGCGACAGCAACGGAATAGGATATGAAGTAATTATAAAGGCCTTGGCAGACCCTCGGATACTGAATATGCTCACGCCTGTAGTCTACGGTTCATCCAAGATTTTCGGCTTCTACAAAAAAAGCGTGCACAATATAGATCAGATGGACACCAATGTCATCAATTCTGCAAAGGATGCGCACCCCAAACGTATCAATATACTCAACTGCCTGCCGGACAATGCCTTTGCCGAGCCCGGAGGAGCTACCGCAGACTCGGCTCAAGCAGCCATCAGCTCCCTCGAAGCTGCAGTGAAGGACCTTAAGGACGGTCTTATAGATGTTTTGGTTACAGGCCCCATAAACAAAAAGGCAATAGTGAATGCCGGCTTCGGCTTCCCCGGCCATACCGAATATCTGCAACAAGCCTTCGGGGTTAAGGACGTTACCATGTTCATGATTTCCCAAAGTCTGAAAGTCGGAGTTGTTACGGGACACATTCCTCTGAAAGATGTTCCCGGCTCCCTTTCCATAGAAAAGGTGGTAAGCAAACTGCATCTCCTCAAAAATTCGCTCGAACAGGATTTCGGCATAGACAACCCAAGCATAGGAGTGCTGAGCCTCAACCCTCACAGCGGGGACAGCGGCCTCTTAGGTACTGAAGAGGAGGAAATAATAATTCCGGCAATAAAGCAGGCGAACGAGGAAAACATCCAGGCCTACGGCCCCTTCTCGCCAGACGGCTACTT
>JAAZIW010000209.1 GCA_012800665.1 Rikenellaceae bacterium | reverse complement strand
TCTTGTTTCTCTGCCTATAAGTGCATCGACACCCCAACCGCCGTCCAGAAACACCTTTACAGATGCTTCAGACAGCATTTCAAGAATCTCACATGCATCAAAATAAGTGACCATAAAATTTCGATTTTTCTGTTTGACAAAGTTAATGTTTTTCCAAGACTGTAACAATGTTTCACCTCCGGCCAGGGCCGATCCTCTACCTTTACAGCAGCAAAGGAATGAAGGACAATGGCTGTTTTCGGACTCAAATATTGGGCGGAGATGCGCTCCAAATACCAGGGCATCGCATGGAAGTGCGAGATTGCCCAGCGGGGTTACACAGGGCCATCGGAGCAGATGACCTTCTCCGGAGTATCGCCCATCAAGATCACGTGGGAGCGAAGGGGTGATGACTTCTACACCCCGGTCAAGGCATCCGAAGCCAGCATCAATATCAACTGCACGCACAATTTCCACTACCTAAGCCTCTTCACTTCGGATCCCCGCGAGTACCGGATGTCCCTCTACCGGAACGGCTCCCTCTTCTGGCGGGGATTTATTGTGGCAGACCTCTATTCCGAGAAATTCGCGGCCCCTCCCTACGATGTCACCATCAAGGCGGTGGACGGATTCAATATCCTCTCCAACATCGATTTCAAAGACATCCTTGGGATGGGCACTACCGGAACAAAGTCCCTGTTCAACCTCCTAAACACCTGTATCAGCGTGCTGGAGCTGGACATGAGCACCAGCATCTGGGTTGACCTTATCCCGCAAGGCCTTGCCGACACTACCAGCCCGCTGCAGTATGTCTATCTGGATCTGGAGCGCCTATTCTATGTGTATGAAGATCCGACCTACCGAGATATCCTCGAACTCTGCCTCGCTCCTTTCGGAGCGCAGATATTCCAGAGTGGCGGGGCCATCCACATCCGTAGGATCGTCTCCCTCTTTGAGGAATACCGCCCTTGGTACTTCAGCCAGCTGGTGAAGCAGCGCAGAAAGCTGCCCCGCGAGGTGGTCGGGGACGAAGAGCGCATCACCCAGCGGGGCCGGATCCGCATCGTCAATACCAACACCACCCGTCTGGTGCAGGACAATCTCTGGGAGGACGGCTTCTACATGATCGGGGAAAATACCACCCTCGATATCGTTCCGGCCCTCCGGAACGTGGGAGTGACTGTCCGGAACAAGGCCCTCGACAACCTCCTCAAGCAGCTGGGATTCATCGTGCCCTCGATGTGGACGGGAAACGATGGCGATCTCACCTTTGGGGATGATGGGTCTATGACTCTCACCGGAAACAGCGCCCATAGCGGCAATGTGCTCCAGACCACCGGATGCCCGGTACAGCAGTGCAATTTCGACATCACATGGGAGATGATGCTCAAGGCTCGGTACTCCAACTACAACCGCACCAATGGCGGCATGGGAAGCAGCTCATCCACTCAGCAAACACCCCGCACCCATACGGTAACGGTCACCTTCGGGGTCAAGATCGTGGGCAACAACGGCACGACCTATTGGCTGGATGGCGATGGCGGCTGGAACGAGTACGAAACGGATCTTGAGGCATCGGCCACCACCGGAACGGACGAGACCTATAAGCTGGAGATTGCCGGGATCCCTGCCGATGGTACCTGGTACTTCTACATCAAGCAGACTCTTGTGGGCCAGAGCCATTCTTCCGGCCACACCTACTACAGCACCTACGAGTTCATGGTCTTCTACGACATGAAGATGAATATCGATGCCGGAGACCTCTACGATCAGGGCCTTGTGTACAAGACGCTGGTCAATCCCGCCAACAATGTCGACATGGACATCGAGCTCCCGGTATCGGATATCCCGGCCATCCCGAATGACCTGCTGCTTTATTCCCTGTACTTTGAGAAATATAATGATTACCCAACCCGGCTCTGGCGCACCAAAGGGAAAGAGGACTACGCAACGCTGGTGCAGCACATGGCCATCTCTGCTCTGAAGATGCGCCAAGTCCCTGCTAAGCGCCTCTCCGGAGAGATTTTCACATCGCTGCACATTGATTTGAACAGCGTTATTCTGGATGACAAGTACCTCCATGCGGGTTTTTATGTAAACTCGCTGGAGGTGGATGGTCTTGGGGACTCGTACAACGCGGAGCTCGTTGAGCTGCCCCGGCTCATCAACCCGGACATCCCTCCGGAGGGAGACGACTGCGTGACGGTGCATCTGGTGGATGAGACGGAAAAACACATCAGTGCCGCCATCCGCTGTCTGGACTTCATCATCTTCCAGACCGACCGGGACGAGGTGTATCGCTTCGATACCGTCACCCGGCAAGCGGTGCTGCTGTACTCATCCTCATATAGTTTCACCCTTTTCGAAGCCCAGAACGGCTTTGTCCGGGTGGAGCAGGGAGTGGCCTATTTCTGCGACTATCGGGGTGTCACCCGGAGGCAGCTCACCCTGCCGGATACCTACGGAGGATTCATCACGTTCCGGGAGGACTACTTCTGGATGCTGGCCCGCTACAGCAGTGGAGCCATGCAGCTCACGCGTCCGGAGGTGCCGATGCACTACACCCACACTGCTGGGACATCGCATGGCCAGCCGCTGGTCTATATGTACGGCACATACGATAGCGCAGTGGTCACCAAGAACCAGATTGTCATTAATACCGACCGGGCCGTTTACATGTTCGACTGCCGCTATCATACGGCTCCGAATGTGTTCCGGGTGATGGAATACAGCGAGTGCTTTGCGGTTAATGACAGCTACATTGCCATGCACGATCCGGATGCGGATCTGGTGAAACTCTATCAGCGGGACTCCATCACCACCTACTCCGAGGTGATGACGCTAAACCGCTGGTGCAATCACTGCGACATATCCCAGACGAAGATCTGCTGCGAGTGGGATGCCGTCCCCATTATCGATATCACCACCCAGACCCGATTCCTTTTGAAGAATTACGCAGCCGATGAGAGTTACATCCGGGGAGTGTTCTTCGTTTACGGAGACCTCTACATCGTCCGCGATCAAGGCATATACAAGTTTATTCCTGAATACGGTTCATAGTACATTATGGAAGCAAACGCAACAATACAGCTTATTAGCATCATCCTGAACTTCATCCTCGCGAGCGGCCTCTTGGGGACGATCCTCTTCTTCAAACCCAAGAAGCGGAAGGAGAATGCCGAGGCCGAGAGCTCGGAGCTCAAGAACACCGAGCAGATCGTCACCCTGCAGAGCCAGCAGATCAAGCGTCTGGATGGCCGAGTGGAGACCCTCGAAAAGAAGGTGGATAAGCTCTCGATCATCATTGAGAACAAGGATGTGGAGCTGAGTGAAAACCGCCACATCATCCGGCAGGCATTCAAGTGCGAGTACGTGGATGAGCCCAAGGACTGTCCGGTGCTCCTTCTGAAGGCCGAGTACGACCGGAAGAAGAAACTGCAACTTGAAAAGGAGGCCGAGGAAGCTCGGATCCGTGCGGAGGAGGCGCAGGAACGAGATGGCAAATAAACTCTCTCGCGGGTACCGGAACTGCAATCCCGGCAATATCCGCATTTCGGGTACCAGGTACAAAGGCGAGGTCGTTCCCTCGCAGGACACCGCATTTAAGCAGTTCGAGTCGATGGCTTACGGCTACCGGGCCATGTTTGTGCTCATCCACTACTATGTCCGGAGCCTCGGCCTCAAGACCGTCCGGCAGATCATCTCAAGATATGCTCCGCCAACGGAGAATCATACCCAGAGTTACATCCGGCACGTTGCCGATGCTATCCTCCGGGGGCCGGATTCCCCGATTGACATCACCAGCATGGACGAGATGGTGCTGATGGTTGCCGCCATGTCCAAAGTGGAAAACGGTGTCCCGGCCAACATTGACGAGGTCATCGCTGGCTGGAAACTCTATCGACAAGACCGGAATTAGCTATGGCAAGAAGGATTGCAGATCTGCTCATCAAGATTGGAGCGGACTCATACGAGTTCCAGCAGAAGGCCAATCAGGTGGAAAAGGGCCTCGGCCAGCTGGAGAAGAAACTCACCAGCATCGGCAAGTCGCTCTCCCTCAAAGTGACGGCTCCGCTCACTGCGCTGGGGGTGGTGGCTCTGCAGAATGCGGACACACAGGCAAGGGCCGAGACGAAGGTGGCCACTGCACTCAAATCCACCGGGAACCAGGTGGGCTATAACCTCGACCAGCTCAAGGCATACGCCAGCGAGCTGCAGAGCAAGACCATCTTCGGGGACGAGACTATCCTGAACGATGTCACCACCCGGCTTCTTGCCTTTACCAACATCACCGGGGACAACTTCAAACGCACCCAGCAGATGGCCCTCGACATGTCTACTGCGCTGGAGATGGATCTGGGCAGTGCCGCCACCGGCTGGAGAGGGGTGAAGAGTTCCGGGTTGGTAAGTCGTAGGTCGTTCTGGCGGATGTAAAGGGTGAGCTTGCGGGCAGCTCTGCGGAGGTACTGCCTCAGGCAAGGTCCTTTTTTTTGCTCGCGAGGCTCTCTTCGATAAGGCCAAGGGCCTCATCTAAACTCTGGGCGATGGCAAGGTAGCCGATGTCGCTGTAGAGGATGGATTGCGCGATCGAAACGAACTCTGTGTACTGAGCCTCGAAGTCGGGCTGCAGCTGCTCCGGGGCGCTCTGGGCGCTCGCCAGAAGGCGACTTTTTAGTAGTGATTGTGTCATAATGTGTTATACGTTTGGTGTTAGAGATTATATAAAAATAAAAAGCCCATAATCCCCCTTATAGGACTATGGGTTTGCGGTTATCGTTGTGTCTTTTCCTTTCAGTTACCTTGGCTAAATCGCTAAACGATTGGCGCTTAACTTCCGTAAATATATGAATATTATTCATAGGTTGTTTCGAGGAAGCGGAAAAATTGCTACATTTGTGAGGTTGTAGGGTTCCGGAATATAGGATCGATGTTTATTGTCCATGCATCGTTCATCCTATTTCGGTTTCTTAGTAATGATAGATGGACGTTTGTTAACAATATGGCGGATGTAAACAAAGAACGCGCTATTAGAGCGATAGTCGGTAGCTGCGTTGAATCCTATGCTTCAGGTTTTTCGGACAGACATATATCCGAAGTTAATGACGAAGATGGAGTAATAAACATGAAAATTCACAATGTGTTTATTGCTGCATTGGGACCAGAGATCCAGTATTATTCGGCTCTTGCTCGATCTTTGGATAGCTCCCTTGGAAACATGCTTGAAAAAATGGCAATTCGCATTGCTACATTAAACTATACTGTGAGCCAGCATGTAGAAGGCGTCCTATATAAAGAGCAGACTGACTATATCGCGGAGATACTTGAAAAATACAAAAGGCACGCAATTACGCCTTCGATAGAAGATTATGACGGAATCACAATGCGCCGTGGATCGGTTATTGAAAAACGCCATGAGAGTGATTACTATTTGATCGATGAAGAAACTGGACAGCATTATTTGATTGAACTTAAGATTGGAGGTGACCTTGACAATAAGAAGGCCCGCTCTGAAAAAGAAGCGCTTTTGGAACAGTACTGTATCCTAACGAATCAGCTGGGAGAGGAGAACGTGAAAATCTTGTTTGCGACTGCATATAACAGATATGGGGAGGGTAAGCCATGGACTCAAGGTCGTGTTCTGCAGTTCTTTGCTAAAGATGAATTGTGTATCAGTAGAGACTTCTGGAATTTGGTATGCAAATCAGATGATGGGTATGATATTGTAATCGATGAGTACAAGAAAAATGCTCATTTAATCAATGCGGCTTTGGATCGTATAAAGGGTGTTTATTTGCCATAGATTTTTAGGAGGATACTAAATTATGAAAGATCCGAATTGGAAGAAATGCTTAATTTGTGGAGATAGTAGGGATGTGATTAAACGTATTCCTGACAATTCAATAGATTTTATCCTTACTGATCCTCCATATAACATTGGTAAACATTCAACAGGCAATATTCCTCTTCCCGGAAGGAGTGCAATGAATAATGATGTTGCACCTTGGGACTGGGTTGATTTCCATCCTGAAGAGTGGGTAGATGAATTTATCAGAATTCTCAAGCCCACTGGTAATCTGTTTATTTTTACTACTTATAATCAGATAGGGAAATGGTATGATTGTCTCGATCATCGTTTTGATGCATCGAACTTCATGGTATGGCATAAGACAAATCCTGCACCTAAGATTTTTCAGGCTGGCTTTTTGAATAGCTGCGAAATGGTGTTTACTTGCTGGAATAAGAAACACACTTGGAATTTCATCTCTCAAAAGGAAATGCACAATTTCATTGAAAGTCCAATATGTATGAAGCCTGAAAGATTAAGTGATCCAAAGCATCCTGCTCAAAAACCTGTATCCATTTTGAAAAAAATGATACAAATGGCATCTAATCCCAATGATATCATTTTTGATCCTTTCATGGGCGTTGGATCAACTGGGGTTGCAGCATTGGAAATGGGTAGAAAATTTATCGGCGTTGAATTAGAAAAGAATTACTATCAAGCTGCAAGAATTCGAATAGACAATATGAAAACACAAGAAAATAGTTCTGCTGGAGTTTTGCGCGAGCCAGCTATAGCATATGGAATAGAACGCACATTGTTCGATATTGATGATATTTTTGGTGAAGAGAATCCTATTCCACAAACTATTTCCACTCTTCCGGAAGATTCTCTTCAACCGATCATAAAATGGGCGGGAGGAAAAGAGAAAGAGCTCAAGTACATTATTCCTAATGCTCCAGAGTACAATAATTATTATGAACCATTTGTTGGCGGAGGTTCAGTATATGCAGCTTTAAGAGCCGAGCATTATTACATAAACGATTTGTCTTCCGAACTTATATCTCTATATCAAAATATTGCAGGCCAAAATATGGTCTTTTTCCAATTTGCCGATGCCGTTGACAAATCTTGGCAGAATGCTCATTCCTTTTTCCTTTTCAATGGCGGTGAGATTATAGAACAATATCTTGCTTATAGAGAGAATCAGATATCCAAAGAGGATATTAAATCCTATGTGTCCGAGTTCTGTAAGAGAAATCAAAAAGGGATAGACGCCATTATTGAGCCAATCTTAACATATGACCAGTCCACTTTGTTTTCGGAAATGAAAAAGAATTTATGCCGAAAGCTTACAAGAATGAAGGATTTGGAGATGCAGAAGCATTTGTTGCCAGAAGAAGATTTGAATGATAATATCGAAACTGCGATCAAAAGTGCTCTATACATGACATTCAGGGCTGAGTATAATCGGAGAGCAAAGGAATGCATAAATGACGAGTACTATTGTGCTCTTTTCCTCTTCATAAGGAATTATTGCTATAGTGGAATGTTTAGGTATAATGACAATGGCGAGTTTAATGTACCTTACGGTGGGATAGCTTATAACGGGAAAAGTATGCTGAAGAAATTAAATTTCTATCGTTCAAAGCCACTTGCTCAAAAATTTAAAGATACGACCATTTATAACCTTGATTTCGAGGAGTTCTTAAATAAGGCTAATCCCACAGAAGATGATTTTGTATTCTTGGATCCGCCTTATGATTCTGAGTTTAGCACATATGCGCAGAATGAATTTACAAGGGCAGATCAAGAGAGGTTAGCAAATTATATGATCCATAAATGTAAAGCAAAATGGATGATGATAATTAAAAATACAGACTTTATCTATAGTCTTTATAACCAGCCCGGTATTTCTATCAAAACTTTTGATAAAGAGTATCTTGTCAGCTTTATGAATAGGAACGACAAAAAGGTGACTCACTTGATGATAACAAACTATTAGTGCTATTATGTCTGGAGATCGAATTGCGGAATCAGAATTGGTGTTGCCAAGTCTTTACTTGATGACTCAAAATAATGGCTTTATAAGGACTTCGGCTCTTATTACTCAACTTGAGGATATTCTAAAACCTCAAGGAGTGGATGCTCAGATATTGCCCAATAGGAAAGATACGTATTTCTCTCAAAAAGTTAGAAATTTAAAAAGCCATGATACTTTAGAGAGAGACGGGTATGCAATATATTCAGATGGCCAGTTTCAGATTACCTCAAAAGGAGCATTATTTGTTGAGAACAATATTGAGAGTATCCGGTATCTTCTTCACTCAGGTTTTGACTATGATGATGTGAGACATGTTTTTGGAGAGTTCGCCACAAAACCTAAGACAAGGCATATACCATATGAGGAAATCGTTGTTGAAGGTATTAGCAAAAATGTTTCTGTTAAGGTTCGAGAACGGTCCAGAAAACTTCGTGATGCTGCGATTGAACACTTTACTCAAAATGGCGTGATAAAGTGTGACTGTTGTGGCTTTGAATTTAAGTCGTTTTATGGACCTCGTTTCGGAGGTAGTTGTATTGAAATTCACCACATAAAGCCAATATTCAGCTACAGTAATGAAAATGTTCAAAAGAGCATTGAAGAAGCATTGAGAAATTTACTGCCTGTATGCCCGAATTGTCATCGAGTTATTCATAGACAACACATTACGGCAGATAGCCTTCAGGCTTTCAAAACTGATATTTTAGAACAAGGCAGTCCCTATTATCAACGACCATAAATCCATGTGAAATGAAGGTTAATAAAACATATCGTAGTCTTCTTGATAAGTCCATTGGCAGTATGCTGTCTGCCATTGAGATATACAATAAACCTGCATTTCACAATAGAGAAGAGGTATTTGCTATTCTTGCTGTCAATTCTTGGGAATTGTTATTGAAAGCACAATGGCTTAGATTGAATAGGTTTAATATAAGATCAATTTACGAACTTCAGCCTGCAAAAAACAAGAATGGGCAGAACTCGATAGTTAAGAAGGTAATCGTTAATAACAGGTGTGGTAATCCCAAAACTCTTTCAATTAATACAATAATGGATAATCTTCGGCAACGAGGATTATTGAAGGACAACCTTAGAGATAATATTGAGTCTCTTATTGAGTTGCGTGATAATTCAATCCACTTCATCAATCCGGATCCTATATCAAAGCAGGTTCAAGAACTGGGATTTGCATGTATAAAGAACTATATGGCCATTATCAAAGAGTGGAAAGTTGAGATAGACCTTTCAAGTTACAACTTTTACCTCATGCCTTTGGCTTATGTTGATGAGAAAAAGATAGTCACGGGTACCCTTACGAATGAAACGATGAATTATATTAACCTTGTTAAAGAGAAGGTTAACCATATGGATGATACGGATTTGGAGTATGCGGTAGCTATTTCGATTGATGTCGAATTTAAGAAAGGTAACACGTTTGATTCAATCGGAGTTAATTATGCACCTGATGGAATCAAAGTCTCACTTAGTGAAGAAGACTTTAAAAAGAGGTTTCCTTGGAGGTGGAATGATGTCATTAAAAAGTGCTGTGATCGTTATACTGATTTTAAGCAGAATGCAGCTATGCACGCAATCTTTAATGAGATTAAGGAAAATCCGAAATTGAGCCATGAAAGAAGATTATATCCCAATAGGGAGAAACCATCTACTGTTTTTTATAGTTCTAATGTCCTTAAAGAGTTTGATAAGCATTATACTAAAAAATAATTTTACTTGCCCGCCACAAAAACCGCACCGCGATTTTTCGCCCGTAAGCACTTCGTAAACACGAGCCTTTCACCCGGCCAAACTCATTGATAATCAATGTTGGGTTCGAATCCCCAACGGTCCGGAAAAGGTGTATGCAGCGAAAATGGCCAGCCGGAATGCATACGATATGCATCGGAACGTTTACGATTTGCATAGAAAATTTGGCAGCGAAATGGCTACGGAAAGTAGTCAGAAGATAGACAGAAATACGCCTCTAACTCTTTGATATTTCGAGGGTTAGGGGCGTAAATAAATGAAAATGAGGAACTTGCGTTTTATTGCAAATTCCTCATTCAGCGGAGGAAGAGGGATTCGAACCCCCGGACCCTTGCGGATCAACAGTTTTCAAGACTGCCGCCATCGACCACTCGGCCATTCCTCCAATATTTTTTAAGAGCTTGCTCTTTCCATTCAGTGTTTTTATCGCAACCATGCTCTGCAAGAGTGCCCTGTCATCAAGTCTCCGCCTTCGCAACCCGCCTTCGCAACCCGTCTTCTGCAACCCTGCCATCTCAACTCTGCCACCGAAGTCCCGCTTCTGCAATCCCGCCCTGCAACCCCACTTTCCAATCGGGCTGCAAATTTAGATAATTTTATCGATATCGCAAACGAAGATTAAATCATCTTCACAAACTCTCTCATTCCGTCGGTGGCCACCATTTTAATATGGCGAATCCGTGCATCTGCTATTCCCGGCGCTTTGGGGTCTATCAGATAAACCGGAGCGCTGTCAGGGGCATAGTGATACAGGCTTGCAGCGGGGTAGACGCTTAGGGAGGTGCCGACAATCAGCACCATATCAGCTTTTGAAACTATCTCTACCGCCTTCGTCATATTGGGTACGGCCTCGCCGAAAAAGACAATGTGCGGACGCAGCTGCACTCCATTCGGAGCCTTGTCGCCAAGATGCACTTCACCGTAGCCGACATCGTAAACTTCTTTTTCCGAAAAGCCGTCAACTTCGCAAAAGGTATTTTCGGGACGTACTTTGCACAGTTCACCGTGAAGATGCAACACATTGGTGCTGCCGGCTCTTTCGTGCAGATTGTCCACATTTTGCGTTATTACATCCACTTTAAAGCGTTTTTCCAACGAAGCGATGAGTTTGTGGGCTTCGTTTGGCGCAGCATTTTCAAGCTGTTTCCGCCTGATATTGTAAAAGTCCAAAACCTTTTTGCGGTTACGATACCAACCATCTATGGAAGCAACCTCCATAGGGTCGTAGTTGTCCCAGAGCCCGTCATTGTCGCGAAAGGTTCCGAGTCCCGATTCGGCGCTTACTCCTGCGCCCGTAAGTATTGCCAGTCTATCCATTTATCTCAAAATAATATTTTTTAGCCCAATATTCAAATAGCGGGTCCAGCACTATAGGCATATCCATAGAGTCGAAAGTTATGATTTCCTTCTTGCACAGGGCGTTTTTGAGCCGGAGCACATTGGCAGAGGAATTGAGCCCGTATTTGCTTATGACTTCGCTGGACGAAAACTTCTGATGTCCTTCGAGAATGGCTTTAAGGAGGCTCAGTTGGAAGGTTGTAAGAGAATCCATAGTGGCAATAAAGCGCGGTTCGTGAATGGAAATCATCATGTCCAAGGCCTCTAACAGCACGGGCTCCATTATATAACCCTTGCTTAAAGAATCGCAGATGGAGGCGAAATGGTTTATATACCAGATGTTTTGCCGGAATAGTTTGCATACTCCTAAGAGCAAATCCCTTTCTATCACCTTGCCGCTAACCAAAAATCCCTTAACCACATAGTCTATAATATCTTTGGCATCGATTGGATTGATGGGAACATGCTCCACCGTGCGATGAAAAAGACCACGCTGTTCGAAGATTTCTTTCATGGCGTTCACCTGCGAGCCGGTGAAGATAAAGGTGCAGAGCTTTTTTTGTTCGGGGGTAAATTCTTTCAGTATTGAACTCAGAAGAATGCAGGTTTTTCCATCATCGCTGAAAAGGAGAAAGTCCTGAAATTCTTTAATAAGAATAAAACAACGCTTGCCCGTAGCTTCGGCTATTCGCAGGGGAAGTGTAATTATGGCCTTGAAGTCAGCTTCATTAGCATCTTCTTTGAGGGTAATCACCTTATCCTCATTTGCAAAAACTTCTTCATCAAAAACAAAAGAGGAACCCTCTAAATAAGTTGAAACAGCGCTTGCATATTCATCAGGAGTGGTGCAGAAGAGCCTGAGCACGGTGTTTCCGAATTTCAGCATAAAGGTCTCACGGTCCCGGATACCCAAAAGAGACGATTCTGCCACCTCGAATTGTTCCCCCGCGATGCGCATATTGTAGAAGGTCTGCTGGATTAGGGACATTTTGCCCGTTTTGGGAGTTTCGTAGATAAGCACGTTTTCTCCCTGTGAAAGCAGATTGGAGAGGATCATGCCTTCGCTCTTGCGCCCGATATGGTGTTTTCCGGTTACGTATTTGTTGTAAATAAAAGCTCCGTTCATATTGCATCAATTTATTTTAGCATTGGGTGGCAGTTCTCTGCCGGGAAAAAGGATGTTTTTAGTATTAAGCGGCATTTCTCTGCCGAAAAAGGTAAATTAGCATTAGATGGCATCTTTATGCCGAGAGGGGATAAGCAAGGTAACACTTTTGTTGTATAAATGCAAATTTAATGAAATATTTTGCAGATAAAATTAAATTTTGTATTTTTGCATCCCAAATTTTTATTGAAGGCTGTGGGGCCAGAAAAGAGCCGCGGATAAAGCGGACGCCTCCGGTCAAAACTTTTTAAGTTTTTTAACATGTACGCAATCGTAGAAATTGCAGGCCAGCAGTTCAAGGTGGAAGCCGGAAATGAACTTTTCGTGAACCGCCTTCCTCAGGCCAAAGACAGCAGTGTAGAGTTTGACAAGGTGCTCCTTCTCGAGAATGAGGGCAAAGTCAAAGTCGGTACTCCCTACGTCAAGGGCGCTGTGGTAACAGCCACCGTTCTTGATGATTCTGTAAGGGCAGACAAGGTTATTGTGTTCAAGAAGCTCAGACGCAAAGGCTTCCAAAAGCTCAATGGCCATCGCCAGAAACTTTCCAAGATTAAAATCGACACAATCGCTTAAGCATTATGGCACACAAGAAAGGTCAATCAAGTTCTAAGAACGGTCGTGACAGTCACAGTAACCGTTTAGGTCTTAAGAAGTTCGGCGGTCAGGCCGTAAAGGCGGGCAATATTCTGGTCCGCCAAAGGGGAACCGTTCACAATCCCGGCAAGAACGTAGGTATGGGCAAAGACCATACTTTATACGCACTCATAGATGGAACAGTAGTCTTCAAACGCAAGCAAGAAGACAAATCCTATGTGTCTGTTCTGCCTTTTGAGAACTAAACTCAAAGGGTCAACAAATCATGCTTACATTAAAACAATTGCGTGACGACCCAGAATGGGTCGTTTTGCGTTTAAAGGTCAAGAATTTCGACGCTCGTTCCATTGTGGATGAGGTGTTGGAACTTGACGCCCTGCGCCGCAGCCTTCAGCAGCAAAGCGACAGTCTGCTCGCCGAGCAGAAAAAGCGTGCCGACCAAATTGGGGCGCTTATGAAGAAGGGTCTCCGTGCCGAGGCCGAAGAGGCAAAGGCTGCCGCTTTGGAGCTTAAAGCCAAGAGCAGCGAACTTTTGGCTAAAGGCGATGCCGCTTCAAAGGAATTGCAGGACAAATTAGTGCTTTTGCCGAATCTGCCTTGTGAAGATGTTCCCGAAGGGAAAAGTTCCGAAGACAATATAGTTGTAAAAGAGGGCGGTCCCGAAATTACACTTCCCGAAGATGCGCTTCCTCATTGGGAGCTTGCCCAAAAATACGATCTTATCGACTTTGAGTTGGGAGTGAAGATTACCGGCTCCGGTTTTCCTCTATATAAGGGCAAAGGCGCCAAGCTTCAGAGGGCTCTTATCAACTTCTTCCTCGATTACAATACCGCAGCAGGCTATTGCGAGGCCGAGCCGCCAATAGTGGTGAATGCTGCATCCGGCTTCGGTACGGGCCAGCTTCCCGACAAAGAGGGGCAAATGTATTATATCGGCTTGGACGACCTCTACCTTGTTCCTACGGCAGAGGTTCCACTTACCAATATCTACCGCGATCTTATCCTTGAAAACGACCAGCTTCCTCAAAAGATAACCGCTTATACGCCTTGCTTCCGCAGGGAAGCCGGCAGTTATGGCAAGGATGTGCGCGGGCTCAACCGTCTGCATCAGTTCGATAAGGTGGAAATTGTGCGGGTGGAAAAGCCGGAAAACAGCTATAAGGCCTTGGATGAGATGCTTGCCCATGTGGAAGGACTTGTAAAGGCTCTTGGTCTGAAATATCGTATTCTAAGGCTTTGCGGAGGCGATATGTCTTTTGCATCAGCAATTACCTATGATTTCGAACTTTGGAGTGCAGCGCAAGGCCGTTGGTTGGAAATATCCAGCGTATCCAATTTCGAGACATTCCAGAGTAACCGTCTTCGCACCCGTTATCGCGACGAAAACGGCAAGCCGCAATTGGTTCACACCCTCAACGGCTCATCTCTTGCCCTCCCGCGCGTGGTTGCGGCTCTGCTCGAAGATAACCAGACTCCCGAAGGCATAGTTATTCCTGAGGCGCTGCGTCCGTACACCGGCTTCGATATAATCAAATAATGGGTCCAAAGACCATATTAGGAATAGATCCCGGAACCAACATTCTCGGCTACGGCATCATTCATATAGATGACTCATCAAAGCCCTCATTCATAGATATGGGCGTTTTGAACCTCAGCCGCATATCTTCTCCTTACGACAAACTCATGTGCATCTATAGAAAGGTGGAAGCCTTGTGCGAGCTCCATCATCCCCAAGACCTTGCAATAGAATCGCCTTTCTATGGAAAAAACGTGCAGGTGCTGCTGAAGCTCGGAAGGGCTCAGGGCGCCGCCATGATAGCTGCTTCCTCAAAAGGCCTTTCAGTATACGAATATGCCCCTCGAGAAGCTAAAATGGCGATTTGCGGCAATGGTGCAGCATCAAAGGAACAGGTGGCTCTTATGGTGGGAAAAACCCTCGGCATAAAGATTAAAAACAAGCATTTGGATGCCACCGATGCGCTTGCAATTGCCATGTGCCATTATTATTCACTTACAAATCCGCTCAAAGGCAAAGGCTCTTCTTCTTCCTGGGAAAAATTTATTGCCGAAAATCCCGACAGGGTAAAATAAACCTTAGCGTTTTGCGTGCATCTAAGTACCCGTATGAATTCTAAAATCTTTATCTTGTCCCTCGGTCTGTTCCTTTCCATTTCCCTGGGCGCACAAAACATTGTAACCGCAAACCTGCGGGATTCCCAAAACGGCGATGCAGTTGCTTTTGCCACAGTTTCCCTTACAAGGGATGGCGCAAACAAAGTGTATAAGTATGTACTTTCAAGCGACAAAGGAGTCGTTAAGTTTGAAGGTGTCCGAAGGGGGAATTATGAGCTTAAGGCGGAATTGCTTGGCTATAAGGTATTTACCCGAAAGATAAGTGTGGATGCCGACCTTTCCTTAGGAGTTTTGAAGATGAAGCCTGATGCTCAGCAATTGGAGGCCGCTAAGGTTACCGATGTTGGCAATCCTATTATAATAAAGAAAGATACCATCGAGTATAATGCTTCTTCTTTCAAGACCACCGAAAATGATGTTTTGCAAGATCTTCTGCAAAAATTGCCGGGTATAGAAATTGCCGATGACGGAAGCATTACTTCCAATGGTCAAACAATCAGCAAGATAACCATAGACGGCAAAACCTTTTTCCTCGATGATCCTCAGCTTGCCAGCAAGAATATTCCCGCAAAGTTGGTGGAAAAGGTTAAGGTGGTGAATAAGAAGAGCGAGCAGGCGGAATTCACCGGTATAGATGATGGAGAGGAAGAAACCGTAATAGACCTTTCGGTAAGGAAGGGGATGCTCAAAGGGTCTTTCGGCAATGTGATGGGAGGTGTCGGCCATGATATGCCGTCTTCCGCCGCTTTAGTGAATGACTGGCGTATTGAGGGAGCAGGCTTCTTGGGTGATTTTACAGATAAACGCCAACTCAGCGTCCTCTTCAATGCCAACAATACAAATAACCGCGGCTTTAACGACCTTTCGGGCAGTATGATGGGAAGTATGCGCGGCGGCGGTGGTTACAGGGGTAGAGGAGGCCGTCAGAATGGTATCAACACATCTTATATGGCGGGCGCCAATGGAGCATGGACTCTCTTCCACGACCGCATGGACCTTGCAGGCAATTATCTTTTCAGCCGCACCGACAGTGATGTCCTCTCTGAAAACGAAAAAACCACCTATCTCGACGGTTCCAATCTTATTTACAATACCAATGGCAGCAACAATACCGTTTCTGACGGGCATCGCTTCGGCATCAGGTTGGACCATGTCTTCAACAAAAACACATCTATACTCTTTGAACCGAGAATAGAATTCGGATACGGCAGCTATACCGACGAAAGCAAGTACACCACTTATACAGACAATTTAGACGGCTCCGCCCCTGATCTCACAAATAACGGCGATACCGAGGGGAGCGGTGCAAACAAGAACTTTACCGCCAGCGGCTTCGCCCTTTTGCGCCAGCGCCTCGGCAAAGCGGGACGTACTCTTACCATGATGGGAAGGTACTCCTTAAGCAACAATGAACTCTCATCAGTAAATATTTCAAATACCTATGTGGGCGGAGTGAATTCTCCGATAGACCAGAATATAAAGCAGGATAGCGACAGGTATTCTATATGGGGCAGGCTTACTTACACCGAGCCCATATTCAAAAATCTCTTTTTAGAAGGCAACTACCGTTACAGCTGGGCCTCATCTAATTCTTATAAAAAGACCTACGACAATCTCAACGACGGAGCTCTTGACCCTGTATATTCCAACGACATAGTAAACAAGACTACTCAGCAGAACATAGGCGTCAACCTTATGTATCAGATGAATAAGTCTCAGACTCAGATAGGTTTTTCTGCTATACCGGTAAATACCTACAACCGCACCACCCGCTACAATTCCGACGAAGACAGCTATGTTCCCAAAGAATATTCCGATTTCCGCTGGAAGTTTGCCCCGAGAGCCATGATATGGTGGGAATTCAACGAAAACGCTAATGCCCGCTTGTTTTATAGGGGCAGTTCCAATCAACCAAGCACTTCGCAGTTGATGCCTGTACCCGATAATACAGACCCTCTTAACGTGTCCTTTGGTAATCCTACGCTCAAACCATATTTTTCACATAATATTTTTGGGAATTTCCGCTATAACAACCGCAAGAGATTTTCTTCTGTGAGTGTTCGTTTCTACGGCTCTTACACGCAAGACCCGATAGTAAGCGCAACCTGGTACGACAAGGGGGCGGCTTATTCCATTCCGATAAATGGTTCTGATGCCGCTACTGCCGGATTTAATTCCTTCACTAATTTGCCTTTGGGAAAATCCAATTTCTCTGTTTCCAATATGCTTAGGGCCAATTGGAGCAAGTCGTCTTCGTATATAGGGAAAAATGTGGATATGAGCACTTATGTTAGCGATGGTTATTACGCTTTTATGGATGAATTCCTTAATAAGTGGTCGAATGATGCGCTTGATTTTGATGAGAACACCATTCAAACCATTGGTTTCACGGAACGCCTGCGCATAGTCTATAGAACAGATAATTTGGAGCTTTCCGCAAGCGGACGCACCCGCATGAACAGTTCCACCTATACGCTCACAGATGCCGATGCCACTACTTGGAACAATCAAGTAAGGCTTACTGCAAACTGGACTTGGGATGAGCCGGGCATTACCATAAAAGGTGAGGGTAATTATAATTGGTACCTCGGCTACACAACTCCTCAAAGCGATGAGTATGTGCTTAATGCTGAAATTCAGAAGTTGCTCTTCAAGAAAAAGTTTACGCTTGCTCTGAAGTGTTACGATATTTTAGGACAGGCAAAGCAGCTTAGCGTGACCGATGCGAGCAACTACCACAGCGAAAGTCTAACCAATACTCTTGGCCGTTATATAATTCTGTCTCTTACTTATCGCTTTGGAACCTTCGACAGCAGTCAGATGCGCGGTGGTCCCGGCATGCCGCCTTTCAGGAGACGTTAGAGATAGATATTCAGGCGTATTGCCGGCGTTGGCTTGCGTTAAACTCAGAACTTGCCGCTGCGTTAATTGCGCCGGCGAATGAGCAGCGAAACAATCAAATAGGAAAACAGCAGCAGGAATGCAAATGTGCTGATGCGTCCGACAAGGTCGCCGTGGCGCACAAAGAAGGTCTTTCTGCTTGCTGTATTCACTTGTCCCGACAGGGTTTCGCGCTGCCACCAATTGCTGGTGCTGAGATATTCTCCCCGTTGATTTATTATGCCGCTTATTCCGGTATTGCCGCAGCGGGCTATATCTCGGCGCAATTCGATTGCGCGGAGCGAGGCATAGTTTGCATGCTGCTTATACCCGGGGGTATTGCCCCACCAGGCATCGTTGGTGATTATTGTCATAAACTTAGCGCCTTTGAGCACATATCCCGTACAATATTCAGGGTAAACCGATTCGTAGCAGATTGCGCATCCAAAGGGTATAACGGTAGAGTCAGAGGCCACATAATTCATAGTGGCAATTTCTTTTTGGCCTATTACGCGGCCCATCAGTCCCCCGAGTTTATTGTCGATGGGGACGAAGATTTTCGGATAGGGAGTGAGTTCCGTACCTACCACGAGTTTGCTTTTATGAAAGAGGTCGTAACGGCCGGTATGGTCGGTAACAAAGGCGGAATTGTGATTCTCCACCCATCCCAAGCCGTATTCGCGGGCAAGAATAGATGGGGCGGAGCGCTGGTGGAAAAATTCATAGGTTGAGGCGCCGAAAAGAAAATCCGCATTTGGATATTTTTGAAGAAATTCCTGAAAGCTCCTCCAAGTAGCAGAGCTTTGCACATCGTTCAGGAAGATGTCGCCGGTGAAAGTTTCCGGAGCAATCAGCAGGCCCTCCCATAGATTTAATGCCGCCGCTTTTTCTGTCACCGCCTCTGCTTCTGCAGGTGCGGGCATTGCGGTGAGGGCGGAGTCGAACTGGGCGAGCAGGATATTGTTTTGCTGCTGCTGCGACATGGATTCGAACTTCTGATAAGGGTCGAAATTCGGTTGGGCGATAAGCACATTCACCTTGCCTTCAGATTCCTCTTCGAAATGATGCCATAGATGTGCCGATGCCGCAAAGGGAAATACCACTACTATTACAGTGCCGATGACAGAACTCCATTTTGCAAATCTGTTCCAGCGGAACCAGCTGCCCTCGAGTATGCTTACCATAAGGCCGAAAAGCGAAAAATTGGCAGCCCAAACCCATAGCGAGCCGCCGAGCGTGCCCGTAAATTCGTACCACTGTATTGTTTTTATGCTTTTGGCAAAGGCATTTCCAAACACTAACCAAGGCCAGGAAATTTCGGCGGAAACCATATACCATCTCTCCCAGGCTATCCATGCAAACATTAAAAACAGATAGGGGAGTATGCCTCTGAATTTCTTTTTTGAAAGCCGGAATAGCCCGAATATCACTGACATTTGAAGTGAGTTGGCAAGTACTGCAAAGATGCTTCCGCCCACGGTGGCGTTTCCAACCCAAAAGGTGGTAAGGGCATTCCAAATCACAAAGCAGGAATAATGCCAGAGCCAAAAACGCTTCACATTATTTTGCTCCGCCACCCTTTCGGCGCTGAGCAGGGGTACAAGCGCAATCAGGGCAAGCCATCCGCAGTGTGGCACTAACCAGGGAATACTGAGCAGAATAGAGCTCAGAACTACCATTAGCCATAGGATTCCGTAAGTTTTTTGTTTCGATGTATTATTCATAAGGCATATTTTCACTGTATTTGCGCCATTTTTCGAGCAACGCTGTCATATCTTCCGGGAGGGTAGAGTCGAATTGCATACGCTTGCCGCTGCGAGGATGCGTAAAGCCGAGAGTTTTGGCGTGGAGAGCCTGGCGCGGGCAGATTTTAAAGCAGTTATGTATGAATTGGCGGTATTTGGCATATATGGTTCCTTTGCGGATTTCAGAGCCCCCGTATTTTTCATCATTGAAAATAGGATGCCCCATAGAGGCCATGTGTACACGTATCTGGTGGGTTCTTCCTGTTTCCAAAATACATTCTACAAGTGTAACGAATCCGAAACGCTCCAGTACCGTCCAATGTGTAACCGCCCTTTTACCGTCTTCTTCCTCCTTTGCAATGCGGTAGCGGGTGCGCTCCGAGGGGTCTCTCTCAAGGGGGGCATCAATAGTGCCGGTATCTTCTTTTACATCTCCCCAAACTATGGCCTGATAGCACCTGTCCACGGAACGTTCGAAAAATTGTTTGGCAAGAGAAAGCTGGGCTTCATCATTTTTGGATATCAGCAGCAGTCCGCTGGTATCTTTGTCAATACGATGCACCAAAAATCCTCCCCGCTCATCATTCTCCTCCGAAGGAACTACTCCCAAATGATGTGCAAGGGCATTTACAAGCGTACCGTCATAATTGCCATGTCCCGGATGAACAACCATTCCTGCGGCCTTGTTTACAATCAAAAGGTCGCTGTCCTCATAAATAATGTCAAGGGGAATATCCTGGGGGACAATCTCCACGCCCCTTCTCTCATACGGCATCACAAAGCGGATGACATCTCCCGGGCGAACTATATAATTGGCCTTTACTGTTTTTTCTCCAACCATTACATAGCCGTTTTTTATGGCTGATTGTATGCGGTTGCGGGAAGTCTTTTCCAGATGGGTGGACATATATTTATCCACCCTCATAGGCTCTTGACCGGCATCTATGTTAAGACGGAAATGCTCAAATTGCGGTTCCTCTTCTTCTATGGTGTCTATCCACTCTTCCGCCATGTCTATTTTAGATAAAGGCTTACGCCTGTACCCATGGTGAGGGGGATGTCCGAAGAAGCGGGACTCTGCCTGTAAACCACCGCATTAAGGGAGTCGGTATAGTCTTTCACATTGCTGTCGAAAAACAGACGGGTGACATTCAGGGAGTGGTCGTGTACGGCATCAACTGCGCGAAGAAATTTCATGCCCACCACATCGGGAGCATAGGTGCGGTTATCCTCTGAATTGAGGCCCACTACAAGGTCTATCGCCGAGCCGCTCTCAATGGATGCCCCGGGTTTGATTTCTTGATTTTGGTATAATTGCTTGAGCACATTGTTGGTTGCCATGTCGCTTACATAGATGAGCCTGCCTAATGTCAGTCCGCGTGAAGACAACTCTGCTTTGGCTTGACGCATGGAATAGCCCATCAATGAGGGCATAGTGATTTTCTGGGGAATCACCGCATTGATTGTAAGCAGAATCCGTCGTCCCTTCTTAACCATGCTGCCTGCTACGGGATTTTGCACAAAAACGGCGCCCCTTTGCATCCGCTTAACATATACCGAGTCGATAACCTCTACCTTTACACCGGCATGCTGAGCCGTTGCGCTGGCTTCCGCAAAAGACATATTGGTAAAATCCGGCACGCTTATTTCCTTGCCGTGCTGTGTTACAATGCCTAAAATTATATTCACTAAAAGAACCAGA